>JAJQBF010000088.1 GCA_021203425.1 Clostridiales bacterium
TATATAAGTGTTAAAGATATTCTTTATAAAAATTGCTGAAATATAAAGTGTTAAACAGCAGGCTTGAGTCTGTATTATGAAAGAAACCGGAGGTGGAATTATGGCGTTGTTTGATGTTGTTCGCTTTAACGGACTTAGATCAAAAGAATGGCTTATTTATAAATATCCGACAGAAGATATAGTTTTAGGTTCACAGTTAATTGTTCAGGAAGGTCAGCTGGCTATATTTATAAGACATGGCGCAATTTGCGATGTGTTTTATCCGGGAACATATACGATGAGAACGGAAAATCTGCCTGTTTTAAACAGCATTGTAAAGCTGCCTTTCGGCGGCAAAGCCCCTATAAGTGCGGAAATTTATTTTGTAAACACAACAACAATGCTTGAAATTAACTGGGGAACATCTGACCCCATTCAGCTTATAGACCCGAAATATTATGTAAAGCTCAGAGTAAGAGCCTTCGGTCAAATAGGCGTAAAGGTTTTAGATGCGCCTATGCTTTTCAGAGAATTAATCGGAGGAATGCCCCAGTCGGATATTGTTAAAATTTCCAAAATAAGAGAGTATTTCAGAGGTCTGCTTGTTATGAAGGTTAAAACGGCTATTGCAGACGCAATTATAACAAACGGAATTTCGGCGCTTGAAATTTCGGCTCATATGGAAAGAATATCGGCAAAGGTTAAAGAGCAGATTGTCGAAGAGTTTTCAAGATACGGCTTTTATATAGCAAATTTTTACATACAGTCAATCAATTTCCCCGATGAGGATTTTGCAAAAATAAATAAAATATTGGAAGACAAGGCTGCTTTCGAAATTATGGGCGAACAAAGATATGCTGCAAAGCGTTCATTTGATATATATGAAGGCGCTGCTACAAATAAAAACGGCGTAGCCGGAGCGTTTGCCGCCGGCGGTGTAGGTTTAGGAGCAGCAATGGGAATGGGTTCGGCAATGTCTCAGCAGGTTGGAAACCCCGCAGCGGCTAACCCCGGCAAGGGTAAGGAATGTCCCAACTGTCATAAATCTGTTTCCGCAAGTATGAAATTCTGCCCCGAATGTGGAACCGATCTTCGTGAAAAGAGATGTGAATGCGGTCAGGTATTAACCCCCGGAACGAAATTCTGCCCTGAATGCGGAAAGAAGGTGATCTGATGAGAAGAACATATGTGTTGATTTCTTCTTACATACTTTTTATAATGTATGCTGTTATAATTATGTATGCTTTTCTCGGAGTTCTTCATTTGGATCTTCTTGAAAACTTTGTTACGGCGGCTGTTTTTGAAATAATCAGCTTTATAACCCTGCTTTTGTGTATTATGTCTTTCGGCAGAGGAGATTATGTAAAATTTCCTTTCTTTGCGGCTAAGATATTTTCTTCCGCAATCTACAGTATATTAGTGGGTATTCTTAATATGGTTTGTATACTCTATGTGAGAAACCCCGTATTTCTTCTGATTCACATGATACTGTTTTTCCTGTACTGTCTTGTTTTTATTCCTCTTTCCATAGCAAGGAGAAATAATACAGCCTATAATACAGATGATAATATAAATAACATTAATAATATCAATGAATAAGGAGGGCTTATAATATGAGTCAAAATATATGTCCGCAATGCGGAGCTGCGTTAGATCCAAGTGCCACAGAATGTAAATTCTGCGGAGAAAAAGTTGCTGTGCAATATGTTCAGCAGCCCCAACAGAATACACAGCAGGGCGCCCCTACAATTATAATTCAGCAGGCACAGCCCCAGCAGCCCGTTCAGCCTGCATATGTAACGGGAATTAACCCGTCATGACCTGTTAAGAGCAAGGTCGTTGCCGGTCTTTTGGCAATTTTCTTAGGCGGCTTGGGCATACATAAATTTTATTTGGGTCATATAGGAATGGGAATAATATATCTTATTTTCTGTTGGACATGGATTCCCTCGGTTATAGCTTTTTTCGAGGGCATAATATATCTTTGCTCCAATGACGAAAATTTCCAGCTTAAACATCATGTAAGGCTTAAGTAAAAATGAAAAGATTAAAATTTATATATTGGCTTTCTATGTCGGCTTTGTTTATATATATGGTTTGTAAAATGCATTTTATGTCGAACAGGGCTTAAAAACTTATATAAACTCGGGAAAGCATATTAATGAAAATTACTCAAAAGCTGCTTTGAAATAATATGTTTTAAAGCAGCTTTTCTATATTAGGATTTTATGTTCGGAAAGGTTCGTAAGCAAACCTCTTGTTTTTTCGACACTTATATTTTTAAGCCTGAAATCTTGAAAGTCTTTAAACAAGAGTGAGAAAAGATTTTTTCAATTTGTCAAGTCATAAATTACTGCCTGTTTTGACAGCCTTTGACAAGTATATAAACTTCCCTCGGGGTGAAAATAATTATGAAAACGTAATAATATTTTATAAGGGGGTTTTGAAAATGAAAAAATTCTTTTGGAATATATTTGTTAAAAGCGGAAGTATAGATGCATTTTTGGGTTTCAAAGAATGTGAGGCGGCCGACCGACGGGCTAAAAACGAGTTGGCGGCGGCATCGGAAAGGAAACAGATATGAGTACGGAAAAACTAAGGGGAGTTGTAATAAAGGAAACAGCTGTCGGCGAATCGGATAAGATAATAACCCTGCTTACAAAAGAAAAGGGCAAAATAACCGTTTCCGCAAGAGGCGCAAGAAAACCAAAGAGCAAATATCTTTCAAGCTGTGAGGTTTTCGCCTATTCTGACTTTGTTATTTATACGGCAAGAAAGAACCCGTCTGTTTCCTCTGCTGTTTTAATCGAAAGCTTTTACGGTCTGCGGCAGGATATAAGACGGCTTGCCGCAGCCGCCTATTTTGCCGATTTTTTAAACAGACATATTTATGAAGGGGCAGATTGTCAAGACCTTCTTTTGCTTATATTAACTGCCTTTAAAAAAATTTCAGCTGGAAAAACCGATCCTGTTTTGGCATCATATATTTTTGAACTTAAATATTTATCTTTAAGCGGTATGCTCCCCGATATATCTGCTTTTTATACTGTTTTTACAGAAAAAAAGGAGGAAATTCTGCCGGGAACCGTAAAGGCTCTTGACTTCATATCCTCCTGTGATATTAAAAATGTATTTAATTTTAATGTTTCCGGTTATGTTTTAAACCAAATTAAAGATATAAGGGAAAGTATGGCTGAAAATTTAGATGATATTCACTTGAAAAGCCGTGACTTTATGCTGCAGGTTTTCGGAAATTAATAAGGTTCTCTTAGCTTTACGCCTACAAGTCTTACATAAGTTCCCTCTTCAAGGGTTATATTCATATCTTCTTCAACGATTATTGCCTGTAAAACGGATTGTCCCGACCAGGTTGAATCATCTGTTATTTCAACATATCCGTCGGAGCCGTCTTCAGTGTCAATTTTTGCAAGATACTCTCCGGGCTGAATGTCCTTTCCTACAAGATACATTCCCGTATGTTGATAGATACTGTCTTTGGGAATCAAGGCGTCTGCTTCATCGGCAGGAATGGCAACACCGTCAAACTTCAGATATTGACCTTCCTCTACTGTAAGGTAGATTCTTACGTTGTAGCTGCCGCTTGATATAAGAGTGCCCGAGTCACCGCTTAAATCGGAAACCACTTCAAAGCTGCCTTCATAGGTGTCCGGTTCTAAAACATATTCTCCTGCCTGCATTTCTTCGCCTATTAAATATGTTCCGCCGTAAAATCTTGTAATATCGCTGTCAGGCTCTGACGTTTTTTTCTCTTCGTTTGAATTTTCGTCTGAATCTTCGTCTGTATCATCTTTGCCTTCTGACGTTTCGTTATCTTCCGGTTCTTCCGAATCGGCTGTTTTATCTGCGGTTAAATCCGTACTTGCCGGCTGTGTTTTTTTGTAATTGTTATACCCCACAGCGCCGAATATAACGGCAAGGGCTATTACAACTGCTGTTAAAATTATAATTATATTTTTTGTGT
Organism: Clostridiales bacterium; assembly: GCA_021203425.1. Taxonomy (GTDB): domain Bacteria; phylum Bacillota; class Clostridia; order Lachnospirales; family CAG-274; genus JAJQCI01. The sequence goes on from JAJQBF010000088.1 coordinate 3,962, forward strand.
TATTGTTTTTGTCTTCCATACACTAACCTCCTGTCAAATAATCTTAAGTGTTTGACCGTCTGTTTCCGATATTATAATTTCTATATCAAAGCGGTTTCTTAAAAACTCGGCAACAGGCTTTGTTACTATGGTTTCAGTTCCGTAATGGGTTCCGTCAAAAAGACTTATGCCTATTGCAAGAGCCTCCTGAGCCTCATGATAGCCTATGTCTCCCGACACAAAACCGTCGCAGCCCTTGTCTAAGGCAGCTTTTAAAAACTCCTTATCGCAGCCGTGACCAGTACAAAGACCTATTTTGGAAACATATTCTCCTGCCTTTGAGATAACCATATTCTTAAGCCCTAATTTTTCTTTGACAAAGCCGCCGAATTCTTCAACCGTCATTTTTTTCTCGAGAGTGCCCACTCTGCCCATTGCATAAATTCCGTCTTCCGAAGGCATAAGAAATTCAACATCTTTAAGCTCCAGTATTTTGGCTAGCTCGGCATTTGTACTTATATTTGACATATCAAGGTTTGTATGGGCGGAAAAAACGGCTGTATTATTTTTAATGAGTCTTATTAAATATCTGCCTGTTTTGTCATCTGCTGTAACTGATTTTACGGGGCGAAAAATCATAGGGTGATGAGTAACAATCATATTTGCGCCTTTCTCGGCAGCCTCTGTGATTACATTGTCGTCAATATCAAGGGAAACAAGTATCTTACTTATTTCCATATTTTTGTCTCCGCACATAAGCCCCGGGTTATCCCAGCTGTAAGCGAGCCTTACAGGAGCAATTTCCTCCATAGCGGCAATAATATCCTTACATTTAGGCATCTTCGTAAACCTCCTTTAAAATTTTAAGCTTTTCCTCAAGTTTTTGTATATCCGTCTCCGGATTTTTTTCATAAGCTGTTTTTATGCTTTCGCTGTATTTTTTTATTTTGCTTTTCAAAAATTCTTTAAACAGAGGATTTCCGCTTTTAGGCAGAAATCTTCCTGTCTCTAAATCTGCGGCGGAGTAGGGGAGATCGGCTCCTTTTTCACACTTCAAGGCAAAGTAATACTTGCCCTGTTCAAAGGTTATATCCTCTGCTGTTATTTTAAAGCCTATACTGTGTATATAAGCCATGACCTTGTCGATATTGTGCTGGGGCTGTAAGACAAGACATTTTGCCGCTTTTGCCTTTTCAATGCCCTTGTCCAGAATTTCAGTCATCAGAACTCCGCCCATTCCCGTTAAAACAATTGTATCGGGAAATTCATCGGGTTTAAGGGGTTCAAGTCCGTTTCCACATCTGACTTCGATTTTATCACTGAGCCTGCTGCTTAAAACATTTTCATATGCCTTTTCAGCCGAACCTTTGCTTATATCAGAGGCTACCGCTTGTTTAACCTTTCCCTTTTCAACTACATAAACAGGCAGATAGCCGTGGTCTGTTCCGATATCTGCAAGAAGAACACTCTCGGGTACAAGGTCTGCCGACATTTTAAGCCGCTTGGAAATTTTCATAATCAACCTCTTTTAAGCTGTCCTTGCAATCTCTTCAACTTCTGCCAATGTAGCGGAAGCAACCTCGGCAATTTCTTCATATGACATTTTGTTTTTGTCTAAAAGCTTTTTTATAGTAAGACGCTTACTTTCTCTTGTGGCTTTTTCAGCGGTTTCTTTTGCTTTTTCGGCAGTTTCTTTTGCTTTTTCGGCTTTATACACCCTATATGCCATTTCTTCCGTTTCTCTTCTTGCTTCCTCTTTTGCCTCTTTTCTTGCTTCCTCTCTTGCTTCTTGAAGAGCCTTTTCCATAATATCACACATACTGCTCGCACTCCTTTCATTGTTTTTCAAAAAATTGACTTCTTTTGCCAGCATTTCATAATGCATACTTTCATAATCTGCACTCGTGAAATCCTGCATAAGCCTTCCAAGCCCCGTATCGCTTTTGTTTTCACCGTTGACATATATTATATGTGACTCGTCACCGAATAATTTATTTGTTTCAAGAATACATCTGTCGATATGATAGATAGGCAAATTATCGCCTATAACGTCCTTTTCTGTCAAAAAAATAATATATGTTTCCGGAAGGTCACTGTATTCGCCGCCTGACTTCAAACCGTGAATATCCAAAAGGCTGCTGTTGTATCTTGCCCTTTTCGGCGCTGCCCCTTCTCTTTGTTTCTGCACTTCTATATTATATGTTTTGCCATTGCTGTCTACTGCCACTGCGTCAAGCATAGCCGACTTGCCGTATAAATTTGCAAGGTCAAACTGTGTTTTTGCGGAAATAACTTTGATATCTTCCTTTTCGAGAATAATTTTAAGAACCATTTCTGTCAATGGTATATTGTCCTTAAAAAGACAGCGAAAAAAATATATCATCTATTGGTCTTAAAAGTTTAAGCCGTTCCAAACTTTGCTTTCTCATTTTCTCAAAATCCGTCATTTGTTTCACCCTTTTAACATATACCAGTTAAGCTAAACTGAGCCAAATTGTTTAAAAAAGCGGACGGGTTTACGTCCGCTTATCATCAGTCTATAAAATCCTTAAGTTTTTTGCTCCTGCTGGGGTGGCGGAGTTTTCTGAGCGCCTTTGCCTCAATCTGTCTTATACGTTCTCTTGTAACCTGGAACTGTTGACCTACCTCTTCAAGAGTTCTTGCTCTTCCGTCTATAAGGCCGAACCTTAAGCAGAGAACATTTTTTTCTCTTTCGGTTAAGGTTTCGAGAACCTCAAGAAGCTGTTCCTTAAGAAGTGTAAAGGCGGCTGCGTCTGCCGGCGCCGGAATATCCTCGTCGGGAATAAAGTCTCCCAAATGGCTGTCTTCCTCTTCGCCGATAGGTGTTTCAAGAGAAACAGGCTCCTGGGCGATTCTTCTGATTTCCCTAACCTTATCCTCGGGCATCTGCATATTTACGGCAAGCTCTTCGTCTGTAGGCTCTCTACCGTATTCCTGTAAAAGCTGTCTTGAAACTCTTATGAGCTTGTTTATGGTTTCAACCATATGAACGGGAATTCTTATGGTTCTTGCCTGATCTGCAATAGCCCTTGTTATGGCTTGTCTTATCCACCATGTGGCATAGGTTGAAAATTTATAGCCTTTTCGGTAGTCGAATTTCTCAACAGCCTTAATAAGACCCAAATTTCCCTCTTGTACAAGATCCAAAAACTGCATACCTCTGCCTACGTATTTCTTTGCAATAGAAACAACAAGACGAAGATTAGCCTCGGCAAGACGCTGTTTTGCCCTTTCGTCTCCGGCCTCCATACGCTTTGCCAGTTCAACCTCTTCGGCAGCGGAAAGCAGAGGAACCTTGCCTATTTCCTTCAAATACATACGAACATGGTCGTTTACATATGTGTTGTCTGCCGTAAGGGTAAGATCGATATCCTTTGCGGAATCGTTGCTTTCTTCAAGCTCTTCAACACCGTAAACATCGATTTTGTTCTGCTCCAGATATTCATAAATCTTGTCCATCTGATCGGCAGTTAAGTCAAAATCCGCCAGTTTAGCTATAATTTGTTTATACTCCAATACATTTTTATTCTTTTTTCCGTCTGTCAAAAGTTCTTTCATTTTTGCGGCAAATGTAGCCTCATCTAATTGTTTCAAAATTTATCTTCCTTTCCGGTAAATAACACCAACGTGTACTGTATACCATCGTACTGTAAAAGAATATGTTTGTGACAACCTTCGTATCATATATATACGAAGAATTTTGTCAGTTTTCTTTTGCTTTCCAAAAGTTTTTTTGCTTCATTTATGTCGGTTTCCTTATTTATCCTTTCGGTATAATAGGAATTAACTATTGTCTTTATATAATCGTTCAAATTCTTTTGAAGAACAGCCCTGTTGTCAAATTCACTGTGCTTTGTCAGAATTTCCATAACCCTGTCTCTACCTTCCTCTTTTTCAAAATAATTTATGATATCCGTAGTATAGACAGAGATGCCTTTTTCTATGTTTTCCGTTATAATACCCCAAAGCTGTTCCAAAAAGCCGTCATTTAAAAATTCGGGCTTAAAAAACTCTGAAATTTTGGGGTAAACAGATGGATTATATGAAATAATGTTTATTATACCTTTTTTTGCCGATTCCAAACCGATTTTTTCACCCGTTTTTGCATTTTTGGGTTTCATTTTCCGTTCTGAAATCTCTTCAAAGGTTTTTTTCTTTTCAAGCTCCGTATTAATAGAGTTTACAGAAACTCCCGTTTCTTCGGCAAGCCGCTTGGCGTAAAGATCCCTCTCCATTTCGTTGTCGATTGAAGACAAAACCGCTGCGGCGGAGTTAACATAGTCAACCTTCGACTCCATACTGTTCATATTTCTGTTCTTTTTTTCAAGATTAAGTCTGAAATCAATATGGGGAACGGCGGTTTTAAGGAGTTCGCCGAAGGCGGCGTTTCCGAATTTTTTTATGTACTCGTCAGGATCCTTTGCGTCTGTAACCTGTAAAACCTTAACCTCAATTCCGCTTTTAAGAAGTACGGGTATGGCTCTTAAAACGGCCTTAACACCGGCTTCATCGCTGTCAAAAAGCAAAATAACCCTGTCGGCATATCTTTTGAGCAGCTTTGTGTGGTTTTGGTTAAAGCTTGTTCCCAATGCCGCAACGGCATTCCTGAAACCTGCCTGATAAAGGGATATAACGTCCATATAGCCTTCAACCAATATAAACTCACGGGTTTTCTCTTTTATTGCAAAATTCATTGAATAAAGATTACTGCTTTTGTTGAAAACAGGTGTTTCGGGGGAATTTAAATATTTAGGCTGACCGTCGTCTAAAATTCTGCCTCCGAAACCTATAATTCTGTTATGAACATCGATTATAGGAAACATAAGACGGTTGAAAAACTTATCGTGAAGTCTGCCGTTTTTGCCCTCCGAAACAAGACCGCTTTTAAGCATAATCTCTCTGGAATAACCCGATTTTTCCAAAAATTCAACAACACTTCCGCTTTTATATGAGGAGTAGCCCAAACCGTAAACTCCTCTTATTTTATGGCTTATTCTTCTGTTGTCAAGATACTGCCTTGCAAAATAACCCTCATTACTTTGAAGTTTGTCATAAAAAAAGCGTGCTGTCTTTTTGTTTATGTCATATATAGTCTGCCTTTCCTCTGCTGCCTTTTTATAATCTCCCGATGTATCAGCCTCGGGAAGGGGGTAGTTTACCCTGTCGGCAAGGTGTTTAACTGCGTCTATAAAGTCAAAATTACGGCTTTTCATAATATAGCTTATAACGTCCCCCGATTCACCGCAGCCGAAACAGTGAAAATACTGCTCCCGTGAATTAATACGGAAGGACGGAGTTTTTTCATGATGAAAGGGGCATAAGCCCACATATCCTCCGCTTTGTGCTTTAAGGGCAACATCTTCCCCTATAACATCGACAATGTCGTTGTTCATTCGCACTTCCTCTATTACATTGTGAGGATAAATCATAAAACCATCTCCATTATAGTTTTCGACGAAAATGCTTTAATCCTTTTTTAAAGCCGTAATTTTTCATAAAGTTTTACTACAAACCTGTCTGTCATACCTGCTATATAATCGCAGATTATTCTTTCTTTAAGCTCGTTTTCACCGTATATATGTAAGTAATCCTGAGGAATGCTGCCGAAATTTTTGTCATAGTAAAAATAAATTCTGCTTAAATAGGTTTCAAAGGACTTATGCTCCGAAACAACTTCGGGGTTTGTATATATGTTTTTAAACATAAAGCCCCTGAGTTCGTAAAGCGCCTCCTTTGCAGCGCTGCTCATTTTTATTTTGCCCTCTTCAAGGCTTGTTTTAATAACGTCTTTTACCAAAAAATCTATTCTTGCTGTAACCTTATGCCCTAAAAGAGCGGTGCAGTCCTTCGGGAGATCCTCTTCCTTAAGCTTTCCGGTTCTTAAGGCATCGTCAATATCATGGTTTACATAGGCTATTTTATCGCTGAGCTGAACAACTTTGCCCTCGGCGGTCATAGGCTTTCCTGCGCCTCTGTGGTTTAAAATTTCGTCTCTTACTTCGGCGGCAAGGTTTAAACCTCTGCCGTTTTTTTTCAAACGTTCAACAATTCTGACACTTTGCTCATTGTGTCTGAATCCTCCGGGAACAACTCTGTTTAAATCGTGTTCGCCGATATGACCGAAAGGGATGTGTCCTAGGTCATGACCTAAGGCAATAGCCTCGGTTAAGTCTTCGTTCAGCTGAAGTGCCCGGGAGATTGTTCTTGCTATTTGGGAAACCTCTAATGTGTGAGTAAGTCTTGTTCTGAAATGATCTCCCTCGGGGTAGATAAAAGCCTGTGTTTTATACATAAGCCGTCTGAAAGCCTTAGAGTGAATAACTCTGTCTCTGTCTCGCTGAAAACAGGTTCTGACGGGACATTCCTCTTCGGGGTAAACTCTCCCTAATGAAAAACGGCTCTTCGCCGCCATAGCCGAAAGCTGATTCAATTCCCGTTCTTCTGTTATAATTCTTATATCCATAAGCCCATAGCCCTCAAACTGCATATCTGTCGACAACGCTTTTATAGTAAACACCCATATGTGCCGCATACCTCTATACTATAAAAGCCGATTGCTGCGTGCTAAACGCACTCCCTTATCAGAAGTTTTGCACTTCGTACAAAACCGCCTTACGGCGCCGGACGTCTTTCCGGTTCTCACCGGTCCAAAATTCGCTGCTCCGGACTATCGTCCTACGCTGCTCATTTTGGGGAGGTTGTCTGATATACAGTCACCTATGCAAACTCTGTTTGCCTATCTGCCTGTCTATCGACAACGCTTTTATAGTAATAATATTTTCCAAAAATTATTAAAATCCTTTATTTTAGGCATTAAAATCACTGACGGGAAGATTTGAAAACGAAACTCAACCTACAAAAGACAGGCTGTTTGAGGTTCTCCGTAAATCAAAGAGAAACCCTGACAACCCGTCTTTGTTTTGTGCTTTAAAGATTGTTTTGGAAGAACATATCCAAATTAGCATAAAATGTCTTTTGGGCAATATCCTCTCCCAAATATTTCTCAATAAGGTTAAAGAAGAAAACGGAATAGCCTACATCTTCCAAATTCTTAGGTGTGTTTGTTATTCCGTCATAATCACAGCCCAAGCCTAAAATATTTTCTCCTCCTACATTTAAAATATGTTCAATCTGTCTTATAACGTCCTCGTGGTTTGGGTTACCGTCTGAACTTATAAAATCGGCGCAGAGGTTAAAGCCTATAACGCCGCCTAGCTTTGCTATTTCCCTTATTTGGTCGTTTGTTAAATTTCTGGGGGAGGGGCAAAGCTCATAAGAATTCGAGTGACTTGCCATTATAGGCTTATCGGTAATTGAACAGACATCATAAAAGCCCTTCTCATTAAGGTGAGATACATCAACGAAAATATCCGCTTTGTTAAGCTCCTTTACGGCTGCCTTTCCGAAATCCGTCAAACCTTCGTCGCTGTCTGCCAAGGCTCCGGCGCCGAGATTATTTTTTCTGTTCCATGTAAGGGTAAAAATTCTTGCCCCCAAGCCCTGAAGTCTGTGAATGTTTTCAAGGTCGTTTTCTATGGCTTCGCCGCCCTCAACAGAGAGAAGAGCCGAAGTCACTCTTTTGTTTCTGTTATATATAATATCGGTGTAGCTCCTTGCAAACCTTATAGGATATTTGGTTTTGTTAAGCTCCGATCTGAAAAATTCAATATATTTAAGGGTACTTTCAAAAGACTTTTCAAGACATTTATCATTAAGCCGTACAGCGAAAAACTGTACGGGAGCGTTAAAAGCCGTAAGCCTTTTAAAATCTATATGTAAAGTATTCTCTTCCATGCTGACCTTCTTGTCGAAGGCTGTTGTAATAGTGTCGCAATGTAAATCAATAAACTGCATACATAACACC
>JAJQBF010000124.1 GCA_021203425.1 Clostridiales bacterium
AACACACTGAAAAACCTCTAAAATCCTGTAGATTTTAAAGGGTTTCCGAAATATTACATATGATGCAGATATTTTTGTCTTGTTGCCATACCGCCTCTTATGTGTCTTTCCGATTTATTTATTTCAAGAACCTTTCTGGCCTCCCCTGCCAATGGCGGATTTATTTTGATAAGCCTTTCGGTTATATCCTTGTGTACAGTGCTTTTCGATATTCCGAAACGCTTGGCTGTTTTTCTGACTGTTGCGTTGCTTTTGACAATATACCTTGCCACTTCCTCAGCCCTTTTTTCAATATAATCCTTCAAAAAAACTCCTCCGCAAAAATAGGCCTAACTATCTGTATGCGCAGAAATTTTTCATTATTCGAAAAAGATTTCCTTAGGGAAATGCTGCTTTAAAGGAAATGAAAAATAATTTTTTATATTGAATTATTTAGCATTTCCCTTGGATTTCCTTTTATCTCTCTTCCCTCCGCCTTAAGAGCCTCCTTCATAATTACAGAATAATAGCTGTCTGTTAAAGCCTCTCTCAGACTATAGCCGCCGCTGCCTGTTTCGATATATTCCTTCATATTCAGCATAGTTCTTGCAATTGCTCTTTCATCATCGCTTAAATCTCCTCCGAGATTGTTTTCGTACATTGCTTCATTATCAAAATAAATTTTGCCCTGCCCGTCATAAACAAGCTCTTTTTTCCGGGGAATAAAATTTTCATCAATATAACTGACGGTATTGTTTGAAATTTCCCCTTTCGGACCTTGAATATTAACGTAATTCGACCGAATTTCGGATCTATACTGAACGGAGCAAAAATCGTAAAAAGCCGCTTTTCCGTCTTCATACTCAAATGTCAGTCTTACTCTGTCCTTTACTGCCTGTCTGCCGTCAAAAAATTTTTCATATCTGTCTGAAGTTTCCGTAACACTGAATTTATATGCCTTGCCGTAAACCCTGAAGACCTCGTCTTTTTTGTTTAAAATCCGCCTTATTATGCTTGCGGCGTGATAATCGTGAACGGCGCTTATGTTAATGCTGTAGGGTTCGCCTAAAATGCCTCTGTCTGCCAGTTTAATAACAGAGCTGAAATAAGGAAAGTAAATGTACTGTTCGGCGCACATCAGCTTTCTGCCACTTTTCCACAGTCTGTAAGCCTCCCTTAAAGTCTCCCTGTCAAGCCCGACGGGTGTTTCGCAAAGTATAGGCAGCCCTGTTTCAAGCCATTGTCTGCTCACATTAAAAATATCTGCCTTGTTTACGGCGACAACGGCAAAATCCGCTCCGTAATTCAGACATTCCTCAATAGAGGTTGTGGTGTGTATACCGTTTTCTTCCGAAATTTTCCGAGCTTTTTCTTCTGTTCGGCAGTACATTGCGCAAAGCTCGAACATCTCAGGCAGTGCCTTTGCAATTCTTGCGTAAAACAGAGATCTCCACCCGGAGCCTGCAATAATAAATCTTATTTTGTTCATTTTTTATCCTCTTTTTCCTCAAATTCCATAAACATAGCCTTCTGATAATCTGCACCGTATTTTCCCGACAAAGGCAAAGGAATTTCTCTTTTTTCTCTGCTTGAAACATAAGCCCCGACTGTAAGCTGAAGAGCGTTTATGCCGTCCTGCCCGTTTGCTTTTAAAGGTTCATTGAAAAGAATATTATCCCTGAAATTTTCAAGCATCTCATAATATGCCCTTTCATTCTCTCCGCACTCGATTTCGCTTATCTCCGTCTTTGCCCCTTCACGGCTGTTTCCGCCCCAGTTTCTGCCGTATTCTTCACTGTCGGGATAGGTTTCAACAGTCAGCTTATTGCCCCTCATCGTTATTTTGCCCTTCGTCCCGACAACACTCAGTTCTTCTTTATAGGGAATTTCTCCTGTTGTCAGAATAAATGTGCCTGTTACGTTATCTCCGTAATTCATAACAAGGGTTGCCTCGTCTTCAACATAAAAGTCGTTATACTTTCCGTATTTCACATTAGCGTAAATACTCTCGGGCATTCCGAAAAGCCACAGCCACATATCCAAAATATGCTGACCTTGGTTTATAAGGGCGCCGCCGCCCTCTCCTTTCCATGTACTTCTCCAGTCTGCCGAAGAATGATAATGAACTGTTCTGTAATAAATCGTATTTTCAAGATGAATTCTGCGAATTTTGCCTACAGTGCCCCTTTCCAAAAGCTCCTTAAATTTTTTAACAGCATAAAAGGTTCTCCGCTGGAACATAATTCCGTATTTCCTGCCGTATTTTTCCGCCTCTGCTTTCATTTCCTCCGCATCGGCTATATTTGCCGCTGCCGGCTTTTCACAGAGGACATCTTTTCCTGCCCTGAAAGCACTGACTGCAATATCTTTATGAGCCTTGTGAGGAACGGCAATTAAAATGCAGTCTGTATCGCTGCTGCCGATTAAGTCTTCGGCATTTCTGTAAATCTTAACTTCAGGGCTTATGTTTGCCTTAACCCATTCATGGGTTTTGTCACTTCTTGCCCCTATTGCCGTAAGTTTCATTCCGTCAATGCCCCCGTCAAGCATCTTGGCATATTTTTTGCCCATAGCTCCCACACCTATAAGACCAACCTTTATAATTCTTTCACTGCTTTCCATAAAGTCTCCCTTCTGCCTATTCACAGGTTATAACAATATCGTTTTCTTTTATTTCAGTATTTCCCTGAGGTATTATAAACTCGTCCTCTCTTTTTATCGACGCTATAAGTGTATTTTTAGGCATATCAAGCCTGTAAATATGCTTATCCTTCCACTTATGACGTTTTGTAATTGTCTGCTCACGAAGAACAGTTGAATTTCTGTCGTTATATGCCGGAACACTGACAACAAGACTGTCGCCTACTTCAATTTTAGTGTTTCCTCCCGGGTAAATTATTTTATTTCCCCTTCTTATTGGCAAAATAAGAAAGTCCGTAGGCATATCTACCGCCTTAACCTCTTTGCCTGCCCAAGGGTGGTTTAATGTTATAACAATTTTTGTAAGGTTAAGACCGGAACTTTCGGTATAATCATTAAATGTCTTTCTGACATCTCCCTCTGTATCAACCATATTCAGCTTTTTTGAAATAAAGGGCAAAAGTGAGCCTTGAAGAGCAACTGAAATTATAGCCACAAGAAAGACAATATGGAAAATATCCCTTTCCGTATCAACCCCTCCGGCAACAGCCATAATTGCAAAAACAATAGAGGCTGCCCCACGAAGACCCGACCACGACACAAGAACACACTGTCTTAATTTAGCCCCAAAGGGTTTTAAAATAAGAAAAACAGCCGCCGGTCTTGCTATAAAAAGCATAAAGGCAAAAATCAACACCGCCGGAAAAACAGCCCCTGGCAGCAAATGGGGCATTGACAAAAAGCCCAGCAAGAAGAAAATAATTATTTGGGAAAGACCCGTTATGCCGTCAAAATAATTTACAAGGGCTTTTTTTGTTTTTAATGCTGCTGTTTCCTATTATTATACCCGACAGATAGGTTGAAAGAAAGCCGTTTCCGCCCATAAGGCTTGAAAGAGAATATGACGCAGCTGCAACAGCCGTAAGAAAAACCATTTCCATACCTTCGGAGTCAAGTTTTAATTTTTTAAGGGCAAAAATACTTCCGCAGGGTATAATTATTTCTAAACACACGCCGAAAAAAAGCTGTTTGATAACCAAAGCTCCGACAGCCCCGGCTGTCACCCCTCCCGAAACAAGCATAATACCTACAACAGTAAGCATATAGGCCACAGGGTCATTGCTGCCGCTTTCAATCTCCAAAAGAGATGCCGTATTATATTTCAAATTCAGATTTTTTGATTTTAAAACCGAAAATACAGATGCAGCGTCTGTTGAGCCGACAACAGCCCCCAAAAGAAAGCTCTCGCCGAAACCCCAATTTAATATATATCTGCAAAAAAGACAGGTTAAAAGAGAGGTTATCAAAACCCCGAAAGTAGACAAAAGCCCCGAGCGTATAAAAACAGGTTTAGCCGCAGAAACCTTTACACCGAAACCGCCGTAAAACATTATAAAAATAAGGCATATGGTACAAATTTGCTCCGTAGCCTCAAAATTGTCAAATGGAATTTTAAAAATACCGTCACAGCCGAAAATTATGCCCACAAGCATAAAAACCAAAAGACAGGGCACTCCGACTCTTTCTGACAGCCTGTCAGCCGTTATGCAAATTATGATAACCGCCGAAAACAAAATCAATAAATAAATCACTTGCCCTGCCTCCTAAATTATATAAATATTATTCATACTTTTTATCTGTTTCACTATTACGCTGGCTGAGAGGTGCTTGGGCTTAGCATGCCCGAGCTTTACAGACCATTCCCCTAAACATAGAGACACTGCACTCGGTGCCCCTTTCGACATTGGTAATACCGCATTCATTCAGCCTTTCCACAGATTTTTTGTAATATTCCTCCGACAGTTCACAGCCTATAAAGCTGCGGTTTGTGTTATATGCCGCAACGGCGACAGTTCCCGAGCCGCTGAAACAATCCAAAACCAAATCGCCCTCGTTTGAATGCTTTAAAATAAGCTCTTCAAACAGCGCCAAAGGTTTTTGAGTCGGGTGGAAACGTCCCTTATCGTGACAAATTGGGTAAGGATATATGCCATTATCATATTCCGAATTAAAAGTAGGCTTTCCTCCTTTTACCCCGACCAAAGCTATTTCCCTTGAGTTTGTAAGATAATTAATCTTACTGTTAAGAGGAACAGGGTTTGTTTTTACCCATTCTATAAACCTTAGCTGCTTAAATTTTGCCTTGTCGAAATATTCCTTTAGAGTTGTAATCTTCCACAAATCATAGAAACAAATCATTGTGCCGCCTTTTTTCAGAACACGGTAACATTCCAAAATAACCTCCGACAAGCCGAAAAAGGTATGATCCCACTTACCGAAATCCATAGACACCCTAAACCTGTCAGTATCTTTTCCCTTAGCCTCTCCCGACTGAAAATTTGTATTCCTTGACACTTCATAAGGCGGATCAATTAATACAAGGGAAACGGAATTTGTTTCCACCGTTTTCAAAAAATCAAAACAGCTTTCATTGCATAAGGAAATTGTGTTTTGCCCGATGTTAATCACCATACCGCCCCTTTCAAAGTTATTTTAAAAATTCTGCTTTATAAATTTTTCTATTCTGTTTACTCCGACAATAATGCTTTCCATAGACGCCGCAAAAGAAAGTCTTATATAGTCTTCACAGCCGAAAACATCGCCCGAAACAACAGCCACATTATAATTTGAAAGCAAAATCTGCGCCACGTCTTTTCCGCTTTTTATGGTTATGCCGCTGACCTCCTGACCGTAAAGCCTTGACACATTTACGAGAATGTAAAGCCCTCCCACCGGTCTTATACTTCTCAAATAGGGAATATCGGATATTCTCTGAGACATATAGTCACGGCGGCGCTTAAGCTCATTTACAAGGCGGTCTATACACTCGTCGTTTCCCTTTAAAGCAGCAAGGGCAGCATACTGACTTACAACATTTACATTCGAAGTACAATGGCTTTGAATTCTTGTCATTGCCTTTGAAATGTTTTTATCGGCAATCGAATAACCGATTCTCCAAGGTGTCATTGAATAAGTCTTTGAAGGACTGTTTACAATAACCGTCCTTTTCTTTATTTCCTCTCCCAGTGAGGCTATGCTCAAAAATTTAACCTTCTGGGAGTAAATCATCTTATCATATACTTCGTCCGAAATTACGATTAAATCTTTTTCAACTGCAAAATCCGCAATAGCCTGAAGTTCCTTCTCTGTGCATAAGGCACCTGTAGGGTTATTGGGGCTGTTTATAATAATCGCTTTCGTTTTGTCTGTATATACCTTTTCAAGCTCCTCAGCCGTAATTTTATAACCATGTTCTCCCCTTGTATAAACAATAACGGGAACACCGCCGGCAAGAAGAACAATCTCCACATAACTCTGCCAGTAGGGCGCAGAAATTATAACCTCGTCAGACTGCCCCACAACGGAAAAAATCGTATTCATAAGCGCCTGTTTAGCCCCGTTTGTTATAACAACATTTTCAGGCTCATAAACAAGCCCCCTGTCGGCATACATTTTTTTACACACAGCCTCACGAAGCTCGGCAATGCCCTCTACAGCCGTATATTTGGGCAGATTATGTTCTATAGCGTCAACTGCCGCCGCCGTAATATGCGCCGGAGTTTTTATATCAACCTCTCCGGTTCCCAAGTTTATTACGTTATAGCCGCTCATATTCATTTTTTCAGCCTTTGCCGTAACTTTAAGCGAAGCCGACGTCCTTACCTGTGTTGCTCTTTCCGATAAAATCACACCGCATCCCCTCCTAAGGCATATGTAATTATATCTTTTATTGTATACCTTTTGACTTCGGTTTTCAAGTTAAACTTTTATGAATTGACAAAACTTTAAAAAATTTTGAATTTTTAAATAAATTTTATTCATTCAGTCTATTGACATATCATTAAAAAAAGTTTACAATTAATATGATGACGGCTGATGGAGGCTTCGGGAAACATTTGAAGATTTCCGGAGTACTTAATCGGCTTTTTTGGGTTTAAGGTTTTTATGTTTATGTTAGGAGGTTGTAATTATGTTTTATTATAACAAGAGATACAATTTAATAGAAAGAAATGAATTTTCCTATCCTTTGCAGGATGTCAAGGAGCCTAATCTTTACAAAAATCTTTACAGCTACGACGAAGTGCCTAAAATCGCTTTTAACCGCCGTATTGTACCTATAGAGGTTCCCAACGAAATCTGGATAACCGACACAACCTTCCGAGACGGTCAGCAGGCAAGAGAACCCTATACTGTTGAACAAATTGTAACAATATACAAAATGCTCAATGAACTGGGCGGTCCAAATGGAAAGATAAAGCAGTCGGAATTTTTCATATATTCCAAAAAAGATCAGGAGGCCGTTTATAAATGTCTTGAGCTTGGCTATAAGGCTCCCGAGGTTACAACATGGATAAGAGCCACAAAAGAAGACTTCGAGCTTGCCAAGTCAATAGGCATAAGAGAAACGGGCATACTTGTTTCCTGCTCCGATTATCATATTTTCCAAAAAATGAAGTCTACAAGAAGCAAGATTATAGATAAATATATAAAGGTTATAAGCGACTGTATAGAAATGGGAATTTACCCAAGATGTCACTTTGAAGATATTACAAGAGCAGATTTTTACGGTTTTGTTGTGCCCTTTGCCGAAAGACTCAGCGATTTGTCAAAGCAGTCCGGCATACCCATTAAAATAAGAGCCTGTGACACAATGGGCTACGGTGTTTCAATCCCCGGTACGGTTATGCCCCGCTCCGTCGCCGGCTTAATCTACGGTCTGCGTCATCACGCTCAGATTCCTTCGGAATGTCTTGAATGGCATGGTCACAACGACTTCTACAGAGCCGTTACAAATGCCACAACGGCATGGTTTTACGGCTGCAGCTCGGTAAATACTTCTCTTTTTGGAATAGGCGAAAGAACCGGCAACACCCCTCTTGAGGCTATGGTTATGGAATATGCCCAGCTGAGAGGAACCCTTGACGGTATGGACACAACGGTTATAACCGATATCGCCGAATATTTCGAAAAGGAAATAGGCTATGAAATACCGCCTATGACTCCCTTTGTAGGCAAAAACTTTAACGTCACAAAGGCAGGAATCCATGCCGACGGAATACTTAAAAACGAGGAAATTTACAACATATTCAACACAGAAAAATTACTTAAGCGTCCTGTTAAGGTTGCCGTTTCAAAAACTTCTGGCTTGGCAGGTATAGCCTACTGGCTTAATTCAAATTATAAAGACAAAGAATTCGGCAAGAGAGACAAAATAACCAGAGCCATAAAGGCATGGGTTGACCGCCAGTTTGAAAACGGCAGAGTCACCGCCATAGGCGATAAGGAGCTTAAGAAAATTGCCGACAGAATCATTATCGACAAAGACAGGAAATTTGCCGAAAAACTTCTTTTGGGAGAGGAAGACAACGAAAATTAAAAGGAGGTTTTGGCTTTGGCTGAAATAGGAAAGGTTATAGCCTGTGAAGGAGATCAGGTAAGGCTTATTTTAAAAAGACGTGAAGCCTGCGGAAAATGCAGAGCCTGTACGACAGGCTTAACCGAAAAGGATATGGAGATGAAGGCAAGAAATCTCTGCGGCGCAAAGGTCGGCGACAGGGTTGAGGTTTCTATAGAACAGACAAACTTCTTAAAGGCTGTCATAATAATGTATGGAATTCCCCTTTTGGTATTTTTTGCCGGAATTTTAATAGGTTATTACGGCGGAATTTATATGAAAGTCGCAAACCCCAACATAACTTCGATAATTTTAGGCGTTTTCCTTACGGCGCTGACATATTTTGTAATTCACAAAAACGAAAAAAGATGGAGCAACGGTCAGTTTCTCCCCTCGGCTGTAAAAATCGCCGATGAAGAAGAGACTGAAAACAAAGAATAATCTCAATCTCAGACAGAAAAACCCCCTCGAGGCAATACCCGAGGGGATTTTTGTTTATATTAGTAGTTGATTATATTTGCTGCAGATATTTCCGCAAAGCTTGTCTGGTTCGTTGAGGTTGTAACCGGATCATCTGCAATATCCCTTGCGCTTTGAAAGCTTATTAACCTTAATTCAGGTTTTTCATATTTTTTCATATTCCTTTTCCTGCCTCCTTAAGCAATACCTTTGATTATTGCTGTAATTGTGTTCCGCTTGAATATAATGTGTTTCCCCCTGTTGTTACAACATAGGTATATACATATATACCGCTTAAATCAATTGATTCACTGAGATCACTGAGAACAGCACCGTAAACATAACCGCCGTCTTCTGAGTAATATTCCTCTTCATCAAATGTTATCTTGTCGTAAACAGTGGTTGAACTGCCGCTGTTACTGCCGCTTATTCCCGAGAAATCTGTCACAGCACTGTCTGTTGTAAAGTAAATACCAACTTCTGAAACCTTTTCGGCATAATCAGTCGGAATAGCGCCGTAAACAAGAAGTTTTGTACTGTCGGAGTTAAAGCCCTCTCCGCAGTAAGTAAATACACATTCCGTAAGATCATCAGAAGAAGATGTTGAGGAAGTTGTAGTAACAAGAGTAATACTATAGAGATAAGCTGAGTCTGTAGCAACTATTTCAACATAACCTTTTGTTACATCATCAGCTGTTGCCGTATATTCTGTTGTGTCGGAAGTTGCTGCAGTTCCGCCCACTGTAAAATAATAGTAGTTGGGATATGAAACTACTGTTACTGTATCTCCTACAGACTGAACAGGAACTTTAATAATAGTACCGCTGTTAAACTGTGCGTCAGATGTTCTTTGTGCAAGCTTACCGTTTGTAGCGTCTACAGTTAAAACATATTCACTTGAAGTTCCCGTTACTGTTCCGGTTGTTCCGCTTATCGATGTTCCGTCAGTATCATTACCCAAATCGGTTTTAGCATTTTGGAAATCCCAAGTTACCGTTGTAGTATCGCTTTCCTCATCATCTTCTGTAGGAAGTGCATATTCGGAGTTTATGTAATAGTCGGGTACCCAACTGTCAAGCATATTTACAATTACATCATCATCAGATGCCTGATCATAAACTGTGTCGGATTCTGAAAGCTGTGTGCCTGCAGAAGCTGTAAATGATGTTGAACCGTCGGTTGTATTTCCGTATTCATAGAATGTTTCACCTGAATCGGTAGAATTCATTTTTGTCCAGCCGGTAGAGTTTATATAACCGTTTGTCTGAGTATTAAGGAATATGGCATAGGAGTTATTTCCCCAAGTTCTTCCGTAATAACCTGTTACCGATGAATTGTCGCTTACTGTAACTTCACAGTCTCTGAAAATATAGGGACTTGTTTTGGGAGCAACAATATAGCCTACATCGCCTGTACTTCCCTGAGGATACCACTGTAATGTACATTTGTCAAAAAGCATAGTACCTGCGCCGCAAATGTAATCAACATTTCCGCCTATTGTACATTCGTTAAAATATGCATAATTTGAAACTGGACCATTATATCCTAAAGTATCCTGAGAAGAAAGTATGGAGCATTTATAAAATTCTGCATGTTTACCATTTAAAGCAAGAGCGTTTGCTCTTTCCTTTTGTGAATACAAGTCTGCAAGTCCGGTTCCTGTTTCTGTTCTGTCCACATAAGTTATAGTACAGTCATTTGTACCTCTTTCAACACCGTCTTTCAGTTCCTTTTCGGTAACTTCATAATTAAATGTATTCTTAAATGTTACATTTTCAGCCTTAAAATAGTCGCCTGTTACAATTACAACACCGCCCCAGAAAGCTGTGCTTGTATTTGTTTTTTCATATTTGTCTCTGAAAAGAGCTTCACTGTAATAACCGTCTGAATCGACAGAATAATATTTACATATAACTCCGTAATACCAGCTTACTGTATAACCGCCGCCGTCGATTGTAACATAATCTGCATCAACGTGAACCTGTTCCTGAAGGTCTGACGTAAGAGTGATTGTAACTCTGCCGTCTTCGCCACTTGCTCTTGAGGTTGCGTTGATAGCCTCGAAAGCCTTTGTAAGTGAAGAATAGTCGCTGCCTTCGGCAGAACCTACAGTAATTTCATAACTGTCTATGGCACTTGCCGCAGCTGTGCTTTCAAGATAAACCTCATTTTCATTTGTTCCGCTTGTAACAGTTACTCTGTCGCTTGTTGTATAACCGGAAACACCTGTTATAGTTGTTTCATAGTCTCCGGCAGGAAGAGTAGCCGTATAGCTTGTACCCGATATTTCTGCGTTATAATAATCGCCATAATAGGGGTCTGTAAATGTAATTACGGCAGATGAAAGATCCGGTGCTGCATCATCTTCGGCTGTAATACTTCCCGAAAGTTCATATGTATTGGTTTTGTCTTTTTCTGTATATTCTGTAGTGTTGTCGGCAGTTATTTTTGTGATATAGCCGCCGGAAGTAACCGTAACCTAAACATAAGAGACATTGCTTGATGCATCGTCTGCAAAAGTGCTGCCTGCAATAAGATCATCAGGTCTTACAACGTAGGAGCCGTCGCCGGTTATTGTCCAAGTTCCCGTACCTATAGCATAAATTTCATTTGAGTAAGTGTCAATAGTTATGGTAGTTCCGCTCTGCGCCGGAAGATAAAGAATCGTGCCTGTATTAATCTGTGCATAGCTTGTACTGTTAGAGCCGAGTTTTCCGCTTGTGGCATCTACATATACTGCACTGTATTCGTCATCGGCATCTACAAACAGCCACGTTGAACTGCCCTGATAAGCATATCGCGATGATGCTCCTGCATCTTCATAAAGTGTATAAAGTGCATCTGCAAAGTTCCACTCATAGCTGTTCGCTCCGTCATAGGCGAAAGCCGTTACCGACAGGCTCGTCAGCGCCATAATCACTGAAAGAATTACGGCTAATGTCTTGCTTAGTTTTTGTTTCAAAGTGTTTCCTCCTCCTTATTGTGAAAATATAATATAAATTTTTCGGTTGCGAACAAGACTTTCGGGCTGTTTTGTCCCCAAAAAAACAGCCGTCTGCCCTATACTTCAACCTAACTTCAGTATACTAAATTAATTAACTT
>JAJQBF010000014.1 GCA_021203425.1 Clostridiales bacterium
GGTCTGCCATGAACCAAAATAAATATTATACATTTGACGGTATAGAAATAAATGTCCCTTTGCAGTATGATGAACAGTCTCATAAATTCATAGAGGATTATCGCCGGTGGATAGAAGACATAATTTATACTCCTATGGGGCATCCCATATTGTTTGCCGGGGAAGACGCCTGTGAATTCGGCGAAAGCGATGACGCAGAAGACTGCTCCGACTGCGGCTCATGTATATTTTATAAACGAGCTGATGAGCATACATGGATAGGGGTGTGTTTAAACGAAAACAAGAAGAAAATCAAATAATATTCATTATAAAAGGATAGAAAGACGTTTTTTGAAACTTTGCTTTCTATCCTTTGTATTATTGTTTTTTAATTGTTTCAGCAAGCGCCGCTATAGTACCTGCTATATTTTGAATATCCGAGGGAATAATGATTTTTGTTGCCTTTCCGTCAGCTACCTTTTCAAAGGTTTCAAAGCTTTTAAGGGTTATAACCTGTTCCGTCGGGTTTGCCTCGTTAAGCATTTTAATAGCAAGAGCCCTTGCCTCCTGAACTATTCTTATGGCTTCGGCTTCACCTTCCGCAATCTTTATCTTAGCCTCTTTGTCGGCCTCTGCTGCCAAAATTGCGGATTCTTTTTTGCCTTCCGCTACTAAAACAGCACTTCTCTTTTCGCCCTCTGCCTGCAAAATCTTTTCACGTCTTTCTCTCTCCGCCTTCATCTGTTTTTCCATAGAATCCTGAATTTCAGCCGGAGGCATAATGTTTTTAAGTTCGACTCTGTTTATCTTGATTCCCCAAGGGTCTGTTGCCTCGTCAAGTATAAGACGCATTTTTGAATTTATAATATCTCTTGATGTAAGAGTTTGGTCAAGCTCAAGCTCACCTATAATGTTACGAAGGGTCGTAGCCGTTAAGTTTTCTATAGCCCTCATTGGATTTTCAACACCGTAAGTATAAAGCTTAGGGTCAGTTACCTGTAAGTAAATTACAGTGTCTATCTGCATTGTTACGTTGTCCTTTGTTATAACAGGCTGAGGCGGAAAATCTGCCACAAGCTCTTTCATAACAATTTTCTTTGAAACCTTGTCTATAATGGGAATAGCAAAGTGAAGACCTACGTCCCAAACCTGATAAAAAGCCCCCAATCTTTCCACAACATAGGCATGAGCCTGGGGAACGATTTTAATGTTTGAGGCAATAAATACAATTATAAGTATTATTAAAACAAGAAACGGTATCATAATATTCCTCCTTATTGGGTAACCTCCGTTACCAAAATTTTAACACCCCTAATTTCATTAATAGTTACCTTTGTGCCCTTGGCTATAGGCTCGCCGTTTAAACTTCGTGCCTGCCAAATAACATCGTTTATTTTTATTTCACCTTTGCCGGTCTTGTTGTCTATGTCCTCTGTTACATAGGTGGTTTTGCCCACAAGGGCATTTACATTGGTAGGCCGGGCTGTGTTTTTAACGTATTTTTTAAGAGGTCTTGCGGCAATAAGGGAAACAGCCGACACAACCGCAAACAAGGCAAGCTGCATCTCTATGCCGTAGCCCTGATAGGCTCCGATCATAGCCGCCACACAGCCTACGCAAAACCATATTGAAACAAGGGAAACCGTTATTATTTCAATAACAAGCAGTGCTATAAATATTATAAGCCACGTAATAATGTTGTTCATATATTCCCTCCATAAATATTTTCTCACCCTTCGGTTTCACAATTTTCTCTATTGCTGCATTAGCATATTGAGCGAAAAATCAAGCAATTGTTTTTTTCTCGCATTTAACATAGTAATGTAGAATTTTTTCTGCAAATCGCTTACATACGGAATATCTTCAATAACAGAATATATTTGAGACATATCTATTTTAGGAACAATACGTTTTAAAGCAAGATTGCAATCCTTATTTTCAAGGGAAGAAATGAAGTCGACTTACATATATGCCGCATACTCCCATACTATAAAAGCCCCGATTGCTACGTGCTTAACGCACTCCCGCAATCGTCCCCTGCATTCGCTGCTCCGGACTATCGTCCTACGCTGCTCATACCGGGGAGGTTATCTGATATACAGCCATATGTGCAAACCTTGTTTGCCCATCTGTCTGTCTATCGACAACGCCGCTATAGTAAACTTCCATATGTGACGCATACCACCTACTATAAAAGCCCGATTGCTGCGTGCTTGACGCACTCCCGCAATCGTCCGGTATTCGCCGCTCCGGACTGTCGTCCTACGCTGCTCATACCGGGGAGGTTGTCTGATATACAGTCAGCTGTGCAAACTCCGTTTGCCTATCTGCCTGTCTATCGACAACGCTTTTATAGTAAAATCCTTCAATTTTTTTGTTGTTAACCGTAATTGCCGAAGTCGGTATTTCGTAAATACGATAATTCCGCTCTCTTTTGTTTACAAGTACGGTTTTCATTATTTCTTCATCGGCTTGAGGATAGAGGCTGCTTCCGCAGTCATATACGGGTGCAAGCTTTACTTCATCTGTTATAGTATTGTAAAGAAAGCCACAGTTGCCGTTATGCCTGTCCCAGTTGCCTATAAAAGCATCAACAATAAACATATCCCAAAACCACCGTAAAATAACAGCAGGGTCCATAGCACGTTGTTCTTCAATAGCCTTTAAAACATCGAAAAGATCTGTTCCGTATCCGTTTCGCACAGAATCAATAATTTGATTTTTCATTGAACCGAAATCCTGTAAAACAGTATATGGTTCGGTGAAATCCTTACAGGCAGCTACTATTTTTTCTTTGCCGTCTGTATTATACGTGCCGAGTGATGTTTTTTGCACCGGTATTCCTATAATCTCATAAATATGACAGCTGAGATACTCGGAAAAACAGCTGTTGCTGTAGCTCATATTTTTGTTTTTGGTCGGCAAGGGCGGAAATTTCAGCATATATTGTTCGTTTTCATAAATAACTGATATTTTACTTCCGTTTGCTCCTGAATATGCTTTATTGCGCCTCGGCAAATCTGTAAAATCAATCGATGTCATATTTTGCCCCTTTCGATTCCCAAATATCTCTCACGCAAATACCAGGCCTGTTCCGAGCTTATAACCTGATTTACTTCGGCATTATTTATATCTGTCTGAAGATTGCAAAAGTCGCAGTCCCAACGCATATATTTTTCGCCCCTGTCCAGTTTAGCCCATGCCTCTTCCATAGCTTTTATGGAATCTTTCAAAAACTCGGGCAGTCCGCATTCCAAATAATCCCTATCCATAAAAGCACTCCTTTCCTTGTGATACACTTCAAGATTTATGCCGCTGTTTTTAATTTTGTCTACCGCAATTTGCAGCTTTTCAACAGGAAGAACAAGGGCAAGTCTTACAAAGCCCTCGCCCAGTTCGCCGAAGGTGTTTCCGGGAACGAGAACAACACCTGTTTTATAAAGCAAATCCATACAAAAATCCATAGAGGTTTTATAAGCTTTCGGTTTAGGCAGCCACATAAACATAGTAGCCGGACTTTTGGGAACCTTCCAGCCTATTTTGTTAAGCTCTGTATAGAGAAAATCCCGTCTTTGCTTATAGCTTTCTCTGAGCTTGGCAGTGCTATCCTTATCTCCCCTTAAGGCAGCCACAGCGGCTGTCTGAACAAGACCGGATATGCCGTAATCTATTTGAGAACGGAAAGCCTTAAATCTTGAAATTATATCGGCGTTTCCAATAGCAAAGGAAAGGCGCAGACCCGTCAGATTATAGCTTTTTGAAAGAGAGTTAAACTCGATTCCCACATCAAAGGCGCCCTCTGTTTCAAGAAAAGAGCCGCCGGGTTCTCCCTCGTAAACAAGCTCCGAATAGGCATTATCGTGTATAACAATAATATCATATTTCTTGGCAAAATTAACCAAACGGCGGTAAAATGCCTTGCCGGCCTTTGCCGTTGTAGGGTTTGAAGGGTAGGAAACAATCATAACAGCCACTTTTTTTGCTGTTTCCTCGGGAATTGCATCAAAGTCTATGAGAAAATCATTTTCTTTTAAAAGGGGTATTTTAACAATCTCGGCTCCTGCCATTTCGGGTCCGAAGGAAAATATCTGATAGCCGGGATCCGGCACAAGGACAATATCACCTTCGTTTACAAGAGGAAAGCAGATGTGGGCTATTCCCTCTTGAGAACCGTTTACGCTTGTTATATTTTCTGCCTTAAGCTCCACGCCGTAGCGGCTTTTATACCAGTCTATGACAGCGGAAACAAGCTCAGGCTTATCTGTTATTCCGTATTTATAATTTTCGGGGTCAAGGGCAGCTTTTGAAACAGCATCCATAATATAGCCTTCCGGCTTAAAATCCGGAGTACCTATGGATAAGTCGAAAACCTCTCTGCCTTCTTTTATAATTTTATTTTTTTCGTTTATAAGCTCCATAAATATACTGGGCTTTTCTGTACCATATTTATTTGAAAATTTCATTTTTTATCATCATCCCGATTAAGTCGTTTTCTGTAAGTATACAGCATTACAATAAGTATTACAAAGAAGATTGCCACAACTATGGTTGCCCTGTAGTCTTGAATGGCAATAAGTATAGCCACAATGCCGCTGACGATACTCAGACCGTAGAGAATTATAACAGCCTGTCTGTGAGTATAGCCGCTGTCTATAAGCCTGTGATGTAAGTGACCTCTGTCTGCCATCATAATGGGCTTGTGGTTTACTGCCCTTCTTATTATGGCAAAAGCTGTGTCAAGTATAGGCAGAGCCATAGCCAAAACGGCAATTACAATAGAAAGTATAGCGTAAGATTTAAACACGCCTATACAAGAGGAAACACCCAGCACATAGCCCAAGAAGGTTGAGCCTGTGTCTCCCATATATATTTCAGCCGGGCTGAAATTTCTGGGCAAAAAACCCAAACAGCTGCCTGCCAAAGCTGCAGTTAAAACAACGGCCAGTTCTGTTCCCGATGCCGATGTTATACATAAAATCATAAGGCAGATTGAGGAAATCGAAGTAACCCCAGCCGCTAAGCCGTCTACACCGTCTATGAGATTTACGGCATTTATAATACCTATTATCCATATTACGGTTAATATAGGCGTAAAGTTTTTTAAATATTCCCAAAGGGGGTACATTACAAAGTCAAGTCTTATGCCCGATAAAACGACAATTACGGCAACTATGAACTGGGCGGAAAACTTAACCTTAGGTGAAAGCTCATAGGCATCGTCAAACATACCTGTAATAACTATTAATATTCCGCCTATTATAAATCCGGCAAACTGCCTTTTTGGCAGATCCGACAAAAAGGGCGAAACAACAATAAGCGCCGAGAAAAATCCCGCCACCATAGCCAAGCCCCCCATAAGAGGCATAGGCTCCTTATTTAGACCTCGTGATTTCGGGTAATCAATTGCTCCGAGCTTTTTTGCAGCCTTTTTAGCCATAGGCGTTGTCAAAAGACAAACCCCGAAGGCGATAGAAAAGGCTGTAATATATAAAAGCCAATCATGAGTCATATTAAGACTCCTCTCTTTCGCAGTAAATACTTTTCAACATTAAGCTGTTTGAAAGCTATCTTTAACCTTTTTTACCTTGTTTACGGGTATTCTCATATATTTGGCGATAATCTCGTCAGAAAGACCGTCTTCCGACATATTTTTAATCATTTCATTTTCATGGCTCTCGATACCCTTTTCAATACCCTTTTCAATACCCTTTTCGATACCTTCTTCGACACCTTCCATTCTCCAAATTATTTTGGCATCATCTAAGTTAAACTCTGTTTTGAGCATACTGCCCACCTCCCGATAATTTTCAGTTATAAAATCCCTCAGAAAATCATTGTCTACACAATATTTTAAAGCCTTTTTAATTGCGTCATCAAGGCTTTCGCCTTGTCTTCTGAGTTTCTCGGTTTCACCCACAAGTTTTGAATATCCTTCAAGACTTTTTGATTTTGAAAGAATTTCCGGGTTCATCTCTTCATTTATGTTAATAACCCTGACTTCAAGTTCAAGCATCTTATGTTTATCATCAATAAAGGCATCGGATAATTTTAAAACTTCCTCTTTATTATAAACTTCCTTTCCGTTGTACATTACAATAAATTGCGGAGAGGGTAATTTCATAAGTCTTGATCTGTAAATACAGCTGCTGTCGATCAGCTTTTCATATATATAAGCCGCATAAAGAAAAAATCTCAGAGGCATATTATAATTAATTGTAGACTGATGTTCCAGCATAACCACAAGTTTGTTATCAATAAGAAAGGGAAGGTCGTTTCGCCTTTCCATAAAAAGAACATTCTCGAGAGTTGTCTCTTCGATTTTAGTATCTTTCGGAAAAACTTTATCCTCAATAGCTCCGTAAAGCTCCAAAAATCTTTCTTTATCGCTGAAAAGTTTGCAGAATACGCTGTCTTTATATTTTCTATTTGCAGAGGTCAAGTTTTATCTCTCCCCTCCGTTTATTTTGTTCCGAAAAGTCTGAAACCTACATCTCCCACACCGGGAATTACATAGCCTTCTTCGTTTACATAGGGGTCAAGAGCCGCTGTGTAAATATCTACGTCCTTATGCTCCCCCTGAATTTTCTTTATAGCTTCGGGAGAAGAAATAAGGGTTATAAGTGTTATGTTGTCAATATTTCTTTCTTTGAGGAAGGTAATTGCCTGAGTGTCTGTTCCGCCTGTAGCGATAACAGGGTCAAGTATAAACACTCTTAAATTGCTTTCTTCCTTAGGCAGCTTGCAGTAATATTCTATGGGCTGCAGTGTATCGGGATCTCTGTAAATTCCTATATGTCCGGCTTTTGCCGTGGGAATAAGCCCCAAGGCTCCGTCTGCCATATTTATGCCGGTTCTTAAAATAGGCACAAAAACAACCTTGCAGGCAACTTCCTTGCCGATTGTTTTTTCATGAGGTGCTTCAACTTCAACATCTCTTAAAGGCAAATCTCTTGTTGCCTCATAAATAATAAGAGAGGCAAGCTCACTTACAAGCTCTCTGAATTCCTTGTTGCTTGTTTCTTTATCTCTGATTCGTCTGATCTTGCTCTGTACAAGAGGGTGATCTACTATAACAAGTTTTCCCATTTTAAAACCTCCTTAGCTTTATTATTATATTACGACATCATATCGAGTCTTCTCTGGTGTCTTTCGATATGTGAAAATTCTGTGTTAAGCCATGCGTCTACAATTTCAAGGGCAAGCCCCGGACCTACAACTCTGCCGCCTAAGGCAAGAACATTGCTGTCATTGTGTTCTCTTGTTGCTTTTGCCGAAAAAACATCTCCGCAGAGGGCGCATCTTATTTCCTTATATCTGTTGGCGGTTATGCTTACACCAATGCCTGTTCCGCATATAAGTATGCCTTTGTCTGCTTCTCCCGAAATAATGGCTTCTGCCACTTTCTTAGCATATACGGGATAGTCAACGGATTCTTCCGAATAGGTTCCGTAGTCTTTATATTCTAAATTTTTTTCTTTAAGATAATCTATAATTACTCCCTTAAGAGCAAAGCCTGCCTGATCACAGCCTATAGCTATCATGTTAATCTCTCCTTTAAAGCATAAATACATTCGATTATTTCATCAAGGCACTTAACATAGTCTTCTAAATCTCCCCCAAAGGGATCGGCAATGTCTCTGTAAGTGCCTGTTGTATATTCTTTAAGAGTAAAAACCTTGTCTCCGACAGTTTCCGAAAGAATTGCCTTATGCCTTGAAGACATTGTAAGAACTAAATCAGCTTTATTAATATCTTCAGGTCTGAGACTTCGTGAAAAGTGATTTTTATAAGGTATTCCCCTTTCTTCTAAAGCAAGTTCTGCGTTTCTGCTCATAGGCATATTTTCATAAGCCATAAGCCCTGCCGAAGAAAAGCTGTGTCCTTTTATAAAATATTTTGCCGCTGCTTCCGCCATAGGGCTTCGGCAGGTATTTCCCGTGCAAACAAAAATTATATTCAATAAATCACCTTACCTCAATTATATTATAGCCGGCAGCCTTTTTTAAACGGTTCATTATGGCAAGTCCGACGCCCCTTTCGGGAAAAGCCTTTATAAAAGCCGAACTTAGATGCATATCGTCGCAGGTTCTCAAAACCTTAAAAAGACCGGCGCCGATTGTTTCAGGACTGCTTTCATATCCCAAATCAAGAAGGGTTATGTCCGTATTTTCAAAAAAGGCTCTGTCTTCTGCCGTTGCTATAATGCCGGTTTTTTCACCGTTTGCCTTTGCTTTTTCGGCAAGCTCCGCCATATTCTTCAAAACTGTCTCTCTTTCGCCCTTTACTATTGTAATATTACAAAGAGGGGAATAATGTTTATATTTCATTCCCGGGGCAAGAGGGCGAAGATTTTCATCTGGTTTTGTAAGAATGGTTTTGTCTATCTTAATTTCTCCTACAATTTCACAAAGCATATCAACCGTAACCGAACCGGGGCGGAGAAGAGTTATTTCATCTCCCACAGCGCTTACTATTGTGGATTCAAGCCCGAATTTGGTGTTTCCTCCGTCTATAATCATATCGATTTTACCATTTAAATCGTTTAAAACGTGTTGAGCCGATGTGGGACTTGGTTTTCCCGATGTATTTGCGCTGGGGGCTGCTATAGGCAGCCCACAGGCTCTTATAAAGCGTCTTGCAGCAACATTTTCGGGAAATCTTACCGCAACAGTATCAAGACCTCCAGAGGTTTCAGCAGGTATAATATCCTTCTTTTTAAATATTATTGTAAGCGGTCCCGGCCAAAAAGCATCTATAAGCTTTTCCGCCTTGGGGCTTATTTCCGCCGCAGCCCCTTTAAGCTCCGGCAGTGAAGATATATGAACAATAAGAGGATTATCAGAAGGTCTGCCCTTTGCCTCATAAATTTTTTTTACGGCTGTTTTGTCAAGGGCATTTGCCCCCAGACCGTAAACAGTTTCGGTAGGGAAGGCAACAAGCCCTCCCTTTTTTATTATTTCAGCTGCTTTTTCGAAGATTTTTGCCGATTTTCGAGGGTCGTTTTCGTCTATAACGCAAAACAATGTTTCCATTTTATTTGTGCGCTCCGCAGCATTTTTTATATTTCTTTCCGCTGCCACAGGGACAGGGATCATTTCTGCCTATTTTCTTTTCCTTTACGATTGTTCTTGAATGCTTTTGTTCCTTATAGAAAATATCAAGCTGTTCCCTTGTGTAAATATTTTCCCACTGAGGAAGGTCGTAAAGTGTCTCTGCCTTATATTCAACCATTTTCTTGTAAAGAGCCTCAAAGTCAAAGCTGATGTCAATTTCGCTTTCTTCGGAAAAGTCTTCCAAATTAACGGATTCGTTCAAAGCTTCGTTAATTCCGTCAATAAAACCCGTAAAGTAAACCGGAGTCATATCAAACTTTTCAGCCAGTTCTTTAACAGAACCCTTAAGACTGTTTATTTTGTTTTCAAGGAAGTATTTATAGATTTTCTGTTCTCTCGGCATATAGTCATTCCAAACTGCCGGATTAATGTTTCCCTGCTGATTATACGCCATTCTGTACCATGTTTCATATAAAGCCATAATAATTTAGCCTCCTGTAAATTTGCAAATTCTATAATATTAGGTTTAATAATTCATTTATATTTTTTGCATACCTGACATTTGCCTTAATGTCTTTAGGTATCTCTTTAGCATTCGCCGTCGGAATAATAATATTCTTAAAGCCGAGCTTAGCGCTTTCCGTTATTCGCTTTTCACACATTGTTACGCCTCTGAGCTCACCTGTAAGACCGATTTCACCGAAGACAACCGTTGCCGGGTCTATGGGAGCATTTCTGTAGCTTGAGGCTATTGCCGCTGCAATAACACCGTCAAGGGCAGGCTCGGAAACTCTTATTCCGCCGGTTAAATTTATATATATATCAAAATTGCCCAATTTAAAGCATGCTCTTTTTTCCAAAACGGCAACAAGCATAATAACCCGGTTAAAATCCGTTCCGGCTACTATTCTTCTGGGCATATCAAACGAAGTATACGAGGCAAGAGCCTGAACCTCCAAAAGTATGGGTCTGCTGCCCTCGATACAACAGGTCACGGCAGAGCCGGAAACATTCTTCGGTCTGCCGCTTAAAAGATATTCGGAAGGGTTCTTAATTTCAACAAGCCCTTTACTTGTCATATCGAAAATTCCTATTTCGTTTGTACCTCCGAAACGGTTTTTGGTACACCTGAGAATTCGTCCGGTAAAGTTTTTATCCCCCTCGAAATTAAGCACGGTGTCAACCATATGCTCCAAAACACGGGGACCGGCAAGCTGACCGTCTTTTGTAACGTGACCTACAATTATGACGGTTATGCCGTTTTGCTTTGCCAGCTTTAAAAGTCTGTAGCCGCTTTCCCTGACCTGTGAAACAGAGCCGGGGGCGGAAGTTACCTCTTCGCAGTACATAGTTTGAATTGAATCTATTATAACCAAATCGGGATTAACCTGATTTACGGCATTCTCAATCAGACTTAAGCTTGTTTCGCTTAAAATATACAGCCTGTCCGTTGTTATGCCCAGTCTGCAAGCCCTTAGCTTAACCTGTGAGGCAGATTCCTCACCCGAAACATAGAGGATTTTTTCGCCGGATTCTCCCAATTGTCTGCATACCTGAATAAGAAGTGTAGACTTCCCTATTCCCGGGTCGCCGCCTACAAGGGTAAAGGAGCCTTTTACAAGACCGCCGGAAAGAACCCTGTCAAGCTCTCCTATGCCTGTTTTGTTTCTTTTCGAATCAAGTTCGGAGATTCCCGATAAAATCTTAGGCTGACCGGAAGAACCTACAGGTGCAAGTCTTCCGGAAAATCTGGATTTTTCCTCCGTAACCGTTTCTTCGGAAAGGGTGGCAAACTCACCGCAGGAAGGGCATTTTCCTAACCACTTTCCCGTTTCATAGCCACAGTTTGAGCAGACATATTTTGTTTTAACCTTGGCCATTATCTTCTCACAAGCTTGATTTCAACAGGTGAATCTCCCAAATCGGCTGAAAAGCTCAGCTTGCCTGCAAAACGGGCGTGGACTGTTCCTATTTTAAGTCCGTCAACGGAGAGGTCATAATTTGCATCGTCTTCAAGCTCTAATGTAAACTGCGTCTGACCCTGACCTGCTGCGCTGAATTTTGTCTTCTTGGAATCAGAAATAAAATTGAAAACAGCAGCCCCGGGAACGGTCTCCAAAACAAGCTTGCCGTTTTTGGAAAATCTCGTTACCAGATTATGGGTTCTTACCTTATATAAATCATTATTATACTCAAAATTTTCAACCTTCAGCTTTTCGGTTCTTTCGTAGTTTCCGAAACTTATGGTATTATCATTTTCCAGTCTGATGCCTTCATCAATTACTGCCATTTGTATTTCCTCCTGAAATGTGTTATTATAAGGGAGACAGCAATATATCCCCCAAAACATAATTGGTTTTTCTTTATAATACGATTATACCAAATATTTTGTTTTTTGTTTATGTAAATTTTTTAAATTTTAAAAATTAATTGGATATTTTTT
>JAJQBF010000224.1 GCA_021203425.1 Clostridiales bacterium
CCCAGACCTAGCTGCATATGGCGTTAAAGACTTCTCTCCTTCATCACAGATTTTAATTTCCTTTTCACCTATATAATTTTTATCTCACATTTTTTGCTTTCTGTAAAGCCCTTTTTGAGATTTTTAACGTAAATCAGCTTGACAATATTATTGTTTTTTTTGATATAATGTTTTTAAATAATAATTATATCGGAGGTATAGAAATGAAAAAATTTGCAATGACTTTATTTTTATTGGCTTTTTCGGTCTTTATAAGTATGTCTGTTTATGCGCAGGATATAAATGTCTATGTTGACAGTTATCCTGTAAGTTTCAGCTCTCAGCAGCCTGTTATTTCAAACGGAAGAACTCTTGTTCCGCTAAGAGGTTTGTTCGACTTAATGGGGTATGAAATAAGCTGGGACGCCAGTACGAAAACCGCCGTACTTTCAAGAACCGGAGCCAACACAATTCAAGTTACCATAGGTGAAGAAAGCTGCACTGTAGGGGGGAGAAGTTTTAAGTCTTGATTCACCGGCGCAGATAATAAACGGCTCTGCAATGATTCCCCTGCGTGCTGTTGCCGAAGCTACAGGCTCCGCAGTGTACTGGGATAATGACACAAAAAGTATATACATATATGCCGCATTTTACCCTAACACATCAGCTCAAAGTCAAAATACGAAATTCATAGGTACCGCAACTCTGAAACATCAGTCATATAACAAGAGATATTTACTTGTAGAAAGCTCCGATATATTAATATCCGGCGATGAAGCATATCTTCCTTTTGCCGATGTTATAGCTGCGGCAAGCAATGTAAGCTCCTCATACAACAACAATATTTTTAATATGAATATCGAAAATTACGGCATTGTTCCCAATATCTATATAAGCTTAAATACAGAAAGCGGAGAATTCACCTATAAAGAAGTCGCAGGAGGTATAATCGAAACAGCCGGCAGTATGTCATCTATTGTTGAAAACGGAAAAGTATATGTTAATGCATCGGATATTATAAATCTGCTCGGTTGGTGGAGCAGTTATTATCTTTATAACTTTGAAACACTGCCGATGAATGAATATCTGGCTCAAAACAGTGATTGTTCATTAATTCTGCCTTACGGTTGGAGTGGTATTGATTTAAGCAAAGTAAACATGATAAATGACAGTGTAATCATTGCGTTGGGTGTGCCTGCTTAATCCGAATCTGTATAAGCTGCTTTCTTCTTTCTGTAAAGTCTTTTTCGATTCACAAAGAGAAACAGCTTAATAACACTATCGTTTTTATGGTGATATTTTAAAATAACAAGAAATCGGAGGTAAAATATATGAAAAAATTTGCAGCGGCTTTGTTTATAATTATCTTTTCGGCATTTATAAGTCTTTCCGTTTATGCTCAGGATATAAATGTATGCCTTAACAGAAGAGATATGAGTTTCAGCTCTCAGGAACCTGATATTTCAAACGGAAAAACTCTTGTGCCTTTAAGAGGTCTGTTTGACAATATGGGATATTCAATAGACTGGAACAGCAGCACAAAGACAGTTACCCTTTCGGGAAGCAGCGTAAACATAATAAAAATCACAATCGGAGCCGAAAGCTATACTGTAGAAGGAGAATCTTTCAAGCTTGACACACCGGCGCAAATAATAAACGGCTCTGCTATGATACCTCTGCGTGCTGTTGCGGAAGCCACAGGCGCCGCCGTATATTGGGACGGCGATTCCAAAACCATATACATATATACCGCTCTCAGCCCCAACATATTAACCCAAAGTTCGGAAACAAAATTTATAGGCTCCGCCTTAATAAAAGATCCTTACAGCGTTGATACATATTTACTCGTTGAAAGCACAGATATACTGACCCGTGACGAAGAAGAATATCTTCCCCTTGCAGATGTTATGGCAGCCGTCGGCAACACAAGCTATTCTTACAGCGGAAATACTTTTAATATGAAAATTACCGATTTCGGTGTTTTGCCAAACATAGAAGTAAGCTTAAACACCGAAAGCGGAGATTTTACTTACAAACAATATATGACGGGGTATGAAAAAAATGCGGTTAAAAAAGCGGAAATTTATCCTCTGTTGTTGAAAACGGAAAGGTATATATTAAGGCAGATGATATTTTAAACATATTCGGCTGGTGGTACAGTCTCTATTTTAACAATTATGACATAGAAAGTATGACCGAATATTTGGATCAGCACTCTGATACATCATTGGTTTTGCCCTACAGCTGCTATAATATAGATTTAAGCGCTGTAAACCATATAGACGGCAAAGTTATTGTTGCAATATCCTGCGGTGACTGAGACCGATAATATAAATTTGTACTCTGCGTAACTGTTTATGCCTGCTGTTTCCGAGGAAACAAAACCGACCGAAAGATGAAACAGGGCTGTAAAATAGAGTTACGAAAGGAGGCAAACCCATGGAAAACGAAAAGACCAAAAAATTTAAACAAACAAAATATGATGTTTTAAGGGAGCTTGCGGAAGAAAACAGAACGAGAAAAATTTTGGAAATTCTCAAAGGCTGTTATGACCTTGACGAGGCAGTTAAAAAGGTTGAGGCACTTCTGTATATTAAAGAACTGTAATAAACAAACCGGCAGGTGTTCTGCCTCAAAAGAGGTTTTGCGTCTGCCGGTATTTTTTAAAGCGACAATATATTTAAATGTTCAAGAAGAATTTTAAAACCAATTATTATAAGAACAAAGCCGCCGGCTCTTGCGGCATATTTTTTGAACATTCCGCCGATGAATCTTCCTATATAAACTCCGCAGAAAGGAAGAACAAATGAAACGCAGCCTATTATAATACAGGCTGTCCAAATACTCATTGAAAGATCGGCAAGTGAAAAGCTTATTCCAACGGCAAGGGCATCGATGCTTGTTGCTATTGCAAGCATAATCATATGCATCGGCGCAAACATTTTTTCTTCCGAAACAGCCTCTTCTTCCTCATCTCCGAAGGTTTCTCTTATCATATTTCCGCCTATAATTAAAAGCAGTATAAAGGCTATCCAGTGGTCAATACTTTCTATGTAGCCCTTAAACAGATTCGCCCCCAAATAACCTATAAGAGGCATCATAAACTGGAAAACCCCGAAATAAAGCCCGTGAACAAAACCGTGTTTGGGTTTAACCTTTTCAAGAACAAGTCCGTCTGTTACGGAAACAGCAAAAGCGTCCATAGCCAAGCTTAAAGCTATAAGAAAAATTTCAATATATCCCATAAAAAATCCTCCGTTTGTTTAAAGTTTAAACATTATATCACAAAAAAATTTTCAAGTAAATAGAAAAAGCCTACAATTAGACGAGCCTAACTCAGTTTTTTTCGATTTTTTGAAAATTTTTCTTGACTTGAGGTGTTGTTTTTAATATAATAGGATAAGTGCTTGTACAATTCAGTAATTACAGCAATTATATATACAGGAGGTGCTTTTAACAATGAAAATGACATTTCAGCCAAAGAAAAGACAGCGTTCAAGAGAACACGGTTTCAGAAAAAGAATGAGGACTTCAAACGGCAGAAAGGTTTTAGCAAGAAGAAGAGCTAAAGGCAGAAAGGTTTTATCTGCTTAAATCCATGTAGAAGTCGGCTGTCTTAGGTTTATCCCAAGGCAGCTTTTATAATATGGGGCTTATGATGCGGTTCGGTCGCTTTTCAAATTTCGGCTGAACTGCTGTAATTGTATCTTATACATCATATCTCTGAGAGGTGAATCAAAGTGAAATTTACCGAATCCCTAAAAAAGAATCATCAGTTTCGCTGTGTATACAGCCGGGGACGGTCTATTGCAAATAAATACCTTATTATGTATGCCATAAAAAACAATTCCGACAAAAATCGTTTAGGTATTTCCGTCAGCAAAAAAATAGGCAACTCAGTCGTGCGAAGCCGTGTTACACGTCTTATACGTGAGGCCTACCGCCTTTCGGAGGATAATATAAAAGAAGGCTATGATATAGCCGTTATAGCCAGAAGCGCTATGAAGGGGACGGCATATGCCGAAACCTACCGAAGTTTGAACCACCTTTTAAGAATCCACAAGCTGCTTAAGACAAGCCCCGAAAAGCAAAGCGTCAAAAAGGAGGAGCCGGAGCAGTGAAAAAAAGTCCCCTTGCCTGTGGTGCCCTTTGGCTTATAGGCTTTTATAAAAAATTTATTTCTCCCAGAACTCCCCCGAGCTGTAAATATATCCCCACTTGTTCAACCTACGCAATGCAGGCAATAGAAAAATACGGTTTTTTCAAAGGCGGCTTAAAAGCCGCATGGCGGATTCTCCGCTGCAATCCCTTTTCAAAGGGAGGGTATGACCCGTTAGAATAAATACCTCTCTGAAGGCATATTAAAGGGGGCTGTTTTGCAATTGAAACAGCCCCCTTTATACAATAATTTACAGTAATTAAATGACTTATCAAAATTTTATCAAATAATATCCTCTTGAAATAAGCTTTTTACTCCGGACGGTATGCATAAGAATCTCAAGACCGTTATCCGAAATTCTAAGCTCAACAGTGTTTCCCTCTTTCCATTCCTCAGGTGCTGTGTCCGCCTCTTTTCCCAGTTCTGTAGGGCGAATACTTCCGCAGTTTATATAAATATTTGCTCTTTCCGAATCAAAACTGACAACT
The DNA here is from genome assembly GCA_021203425.1 of Clostridiales bacterium. Taxonomy (GTDB): domain Bacteria; phylum Bacillota; class Clostridia; order Lachnospirales; family CAG-274; genus JAJQCI01. The sequence continues at coordinate 4,627 of JAJQBF010000224.1, forward strand.
CCCGAATCAAGCCCGGGTGAAAGGTGTGTATGACCCGACAGAAAAATAATGTGGTCATATGAATCTATAATTTCTTGAAACTGAGCATCGCTGCTTAAATAACTTGACCGACGGCCGTTTCGCAGGGGCATATTACGGCTTAAGGGAGTATGACAAAGAATAATTTTCTGTTTATTTTTGCATTCCTTAAGAAGGGAGTCAATATAAACAAGCTGTTCTCTTGTGATTTTCATAATGTCTTTTCTCCAAAAGCCTCCGGCATTAATTCCTATTATATCCACACCTTTAAAAGAGGAATAACAGATGTTTCCATTCTCTTTCTGCCATAAAACCCTTCGGCGCTGAAAATCATTATACTGCCCGTTTTCACCCATAAGGTCATGGTTTCCGTTTACCGAATAAAGAGGTATACCCGAAACTATTTCATCAAGACAGCCTTCAAAGCGCCGAAATTCTTCTGAAACACCGCTGTTTGCTATATCCCCTGCCGATAAAATACAGTCTGTATCTTTGACAGTCTGCAAGGCGGATTTAACTGCGCTTACCTTTTGGGTAAGGTGAATATCCGTCAAAATTCCGAAACGGAGAAATGGCTTGTTTAAAACACAGCGTTTTCTTCTTTCAACCGGAAATAGTTTTTCGAGACAATCGGAAGAATCAGAGCGGTATGCCTTAACGCAAATATGAGAAACCCCGGGAGGCACAGACCGCCCTTCTCCGTATTTAAAAACACCGAAACCTGCCGCAACATTCGGTTTGATATATCCGAATGATGTCCACCCGGACAGTATGCCCTTTTCGTCAGCCCAGTAAAGCTCAGCCCCTTCATACCCGGGTATATCCGCCGTATAAACTCCGTCGGCATAAATGTCATTTTCAAATTCAACTCTAAAATTCATATTAGTTTTCTCCTCAAAAGGAAATACCCCGATAATCGGCAAAGAACAATTTTCTTATACATCAAAAAGACTCAGCTGATTTTCGGACAATCTGTCATCATAAGTTCTTAAATATTCGAATATTGTCTCATTGTCGCAAACTATATTATGAATTTTACAGGTATTGCGGAAAAAGTCCATAAGCTGTTTATTTTGAGGGCTTAAAACCTCAAATTTGTTTCCGTAGATTTTTATGTATTTTTCCTTCATGCCGGGAAAGAGCCTGTCAAGATTTTTGTAGAAAAACTCACGGTTACCCTGACGAAGAGTAAGCCCCATTCCGAAACAGATTATTCCGTAAACCTTTGTTTCTATACAGCAGTCTAAAATATCGGATATGTTGTCTTTTGTATCATTTATAAACGGAAGTATCGGTGAAAGCCACACAACAGTAGGAATACCCGCATCTTTCAGTTTTTTCAGCACCTCAAAACGGACGCTTGAGGAGCTTGCCCCGGGTTCTGTTTTTTTTACACAGCTCATCATCTGCCGTTGTTATTGTTATTTGGACGACTGCCTTTGACCGTTCATTTATTTTTTTCAGCAGATCCAAATCTCTTAAAACCCTGTCTGACTTTGTTATAAGTGTTGCGCCGAAACCGTATTTATATATAATTTCCAGTGCCTTCCTTGTGCTTTTTTTCGTTTCTTCAAGAGGCAGATAAGTGTCTGACACTGAACCTATACCTATCATACAAGGCTGTCTTTTTCTCTTAAGCTCGTCTTCCAAAAGCTCCGCCGCATTTTCCTTTATCTCCACATCTTCAAAATCATGATCCATATGATAACAGCTACTCCTTGAATCACAATAAATGCAGCCATGAGTACAGCCTCTGTATAAATTCATACGGTTCTTTGATGATAAAATTCCTTTAGCTTTAACATAGTGCATACAAATCCTCCTTTATCTCAATTTCAATGCATTCTTTTATTATATCATAATAGGCATAATGATTCAATAAAAAATTAACAAAAATCAAATTTAAATTGTGTTAAATTTTTGAAGTCAGGTTTTTGAGGCTCGCTGCGGTCGAGCCCCAAAAAAACACAGCCGAACCGCTGCTCTATATTTGTTATTTTAGCCAATTGACAAATAACTTAGATTATAGTAAGATTAAAGTGAAAAAGGGTTGTATATTAAGGAAATGATAATTTAAAAGTAATAAAAAATAATTTTTTATATTGATTTTTACATCATCTCCTTAAACAAAAGAAAATGAAGGGAAGTGAATATTTTGAAGGATATAGGAATTTTAAACGATGTAACGGATATCAGCGAAATTAAAAGAGCTGTTCTTATAAAGGTAGCTAAATATTCCTATGAGGGGACTATCTTAAGCCACTATGAGTCAATCCCGTTTGAACTCACAAACAGACTTAACCCCGTTTTCAGATGTTGTGTTTACAAAGAAAGAGCAATTTTTGCCGACAGAGTACGTTTAGGTATGGGCAGACTGCCCATTGATGAAAGATATGTAAGCAAGGATCCGGCACAGATTGTTTATGTTATACCTCCGGCTTGTGAGGGCTGTCCTATTGAAAGATTTACGGTAACCAACAACTGTCACAGCTGTCTCGCTCAGAAATGTGTTAAAGCCTGCCGTTTCGGCGCAATCACAAAAACACCCCACGGTGCATACATGGACAGTTCAAAATGTAAAGAGTGCGGCGCCTGTATGAAAGCCTGCCCCTATAACGCTATTGTTGATACCGAAAGACCCTGTAAAAAGAGCTGTCCCGTTTCAGCCATTGAAATTGCCGAAACGAACAATCTTGCGGTTATTAATGAAGAAAAATGTATAAACTGCGGCCGCTGTGTAGTTGCCTGTCCTTTCGGAGCCATTGCCGATGTATCACAGCTTTCGACGGTTATTGCCGAAATTTTAGACCCCGAAGTCGAAATTATAGCTATGGTTGCTCCTTCGGTTGAAGGTCAGTTCGGTCCTTATTCAATTAAGAGCCTTAAAGCCGGCATAAAGGATCTGGGCTTTGACGACTGTGTTGAGGTTTCTCTCGGCGGCGACATAACAGCCTACAGAGAAGCTGAAGAGGTTTTGGAAAGAGTTGCCGAAGGCAAAAAAACAACAACCTCCTGCTGTCCCGCTTTCTTCAATCTTATTGACAGACACTACCCCACAATCAAAGATAAGGTTTCTACAACCGTTTCTCCTATGGTTGCCTCTGCAAGATATATTAAACAGACCCATCCCAACGCAAAAATCGTTTTTGTAGGTCCCTGTATAGCCAAGAAAAACGAGGTTAAGAGTCGTTATCCCAAAGAAATCGACTATTGCCTTACATTCGACGAAATGGCGGCTATGATATATACAAAGGAAATTGACTTTGCCAAATATGAGCCGGAAGACGAGGTTGCGTCATATTACGGCAAGGCTTTCGCAAAGAGCGGCGGTGTTGCGGCTGCTGTTGTTAAAGTTTGTAAAGAAAAAGGTGTTGAACCTCCGGCGGCTGTTCTCTGCAACGGTGTTGATGAATGTAAGAAAAACCTTACAATGCTTAAAGTAAATCGTTTTCAGGGAGATCTCCTGGAAGGTATGGTTTGTGACGGCGGCTGTATAAACGGACCCGGCAAGGCAAAACCCCTTATGGAGCTTAAGCGCGACTATGAAAAACTTCTTAAAGCAACCACAAACACAGAGGTTATAAAAACCTGTGACAATACGGGCATATCGGCTGTAAATATGCACCGTCCCGGAACACATCACGCTTAATAAAGAAAATTGTAACAATTAAGCCGAAAAAATTTGTTGACAATTCAATTTCGTTGTGTTAATATGATAAAAAATTCTAACAGCAATCAGACGGTGATTAGGACAAAAACTTATATACAAAAATGTATTCAGAGAAAAGCCGGTCGGTGAAAGGCTTATGCAGTGTATAAGGAACTACAGCCTATGAGTCTTGACGTGTTTTCCTGCGTTAAAGGAGTTAGAGGCGGCTTAAGTTTTAAGCTTTTGCCGTAAATTAAGGTGGTAACACGGGTATACTCGTCCTTTGGTCGGGTATACCCTTTTTTATCCTTATTAATTTTTAATGCCTATATACGAGACTCAGCAAAAGACAAAGTTACTTAGCCTCCCCGGAGATGGGAGGGGGACCGCTGTCGGAAACCGATATGCTGCGGTACCATAAACATAATTTTATGCCGATAAGTACAGGTCTGCATACCACAGCGGTGGAAGGGTCGACGGCTCGGCAACCAAACTGCATTGTAGCCAAATCGACTGAGTTTTGTATATAACCACATAATTTTTTATTCGGAGGACTGAAAAAAATGGAAAATGTATATGACATTTTAAAGGAAAGAGGCTTTATAGAAGCCTGTACTCATGAAGATGAGGTAAGAGAGCTTTTAGGCAAAGAAAAGGTAACATTTTATATAGGCTTTGACCCTACGGCAGACAGCCTTACAGCCGGTCATTTCCTTACGGTTATGGCAATGAGCCATATGCAGAAGGCAGGTCACAGACCTATTGCCCTTGTAGGGGGCGGAACGGGAAGAATCGGCGACCCCAGCGGCAGAACAGATATGAGAAAGATGATGACAGACGAGCAGATTGACCACAACTGCGAGTGCTTTAAAAAGCAGCTTTCAAGATTTATTGACTTTTCCGATGGAAAAGCACTTATGGTAAACAATGCCGAATGGCTTACAAACCTTAACTACATTGAATTCATAAGAGATATAGGAGTTCATTTTTCGGTAAACAGAATGCTTACGGCAGACTGCTATAAAACAAGAATGGAAAAAGGTCTTACCTTCCTTGAATTCAATTATATGCTTATGCAGAGCTATGACTTCTTAGAACTTAACCGCCGCTACGGCTGTAAGATGCAGCTTGGAGGAAATGACCAGTGGAGCAACATTATAGTCGGTGTTGAGCTTATAAGACGTGCCGACGGAAAAGACGCCTACGGCTTAACATTTAAACTCCTTACAAATTCTCAGGGTGTTAAAATGGGCAAGACTGTTGCTGGAGCAGTATGGCTTGACCCCAAGAAAACTTCACCCTACGATTTTTACCAGTACTGGAGAAATGTTGACGATGCCGATGTTGAAAAGTGTTTAGGTCTTTTGACATATCTTCCCATGGACGAGGTAAGGAAACTGGGCGCTTTAGAGGGAGCCGAAATAAACAAGGCAAAAGAGGTTTTGGCTTACGAGCTTACAAAGATTGTTCACGGTGATGAAGAGGCGAAAAAGGCTCAAAGTGCCGCAAGAAGTCTTTTCGGCGGAGCAAAGAAGAGCGAAAACACACCTTCTACAGCTATTGACAAGGCTGAACTTGAAAAAGGGATTACCATTATAGACGCTCTTGAAAAGACAAAGCTTATTTCCACAAGAAGTGAAGGCAGACGTTTAATTCAGCAGGGCGGTATTAAAATTAACGATAAAAAGGCAGAATCTTTCGACCAAATCATAACCGATGCTGATTTAAAGGACGGAGTTATTCTTATTCAAAAGGGCAAGAAGGTTTTCCATCAGTTAAAGGTTGACTGACAGGGTTTAATCGATATGGATAAATATGAAGTAAAAAATATATTCGGAAAAAAAGGCGAACTGACAGTACAGGTTCCCGGGTCGAAAAGCATAACAAACAGAGCGCTGCTTATTGCCGCCTTGGCGGAAGGCGAAAGCTATTTAGACGGAATTCTTTTCAGCGATGATTCAAGACATTTTATGGCTTGTATCGATGCCTTAGGCATAAAGACAAAAGTTAACGAGGCAGAGGCGGCAGCTGAAATTTTCGGAACCGGCGGAAAGCTGCCCGTTAAAGAGACTGAAATAAACGTAGGCAGCGCCGGTACGGCGGCACGCTTTTTAACCGCCTTTCTGGCTATGACCGAAGGAACATTTCATATAAATTCTTCGGAACAGATGAAAAAAAGACCCATGAAACCCCTTTTAGACAGCCTTTCAGCTTTGGGGGCTGAAATAGAATATCACGAAAAAGAAGGCTTTTTCCCTTTCACAATAAAAGGAAAAGCCCCTAAAAGCGGAGATGTTGAAATAGACATTGACAAAAGCAGCCAGTTTTTAAGTGCATTTCTTATTTCCTCAACTCTTTTCGGCGAGGGGGTAAAAATTCACGTTAAGGGCAGTCACGGAATGAACTATATAAACATCACCACAAAGATGATGGAGGAATTCGGCATAACAGTTAAAAAGCCGGAGCCGTCACTTTATGTTGTGGAAGGCGGAAGTAAATACAGCGGCAGATTTTACAGAGTTGAGGCAGATGTTTCGGCAGCCTGCTACTTCTATGCCGCTGCAGCGGTTTTAGGCATAACCGTTACGGTTAAAAATGTGTTTTTCAGTTCAATGCAGGGAGATATAGGCTTTTTAAATGTCCTTGAAAAAATGGGCTGTAAAATTTCCGAATCGGAACTTGGCATAACCGTTACCGGTCCCGAAAGGGGAAGGCTTAAGGGGATAGATGCCGATTTCAGCGGATTTTCCGACCAAGCCCTCACCCTTACGGCAATAGCCCCCTATTGTGACGGCGAGGTTATTATAAGAGGTATTGACCACATAAGGGAACAGGAATGTGACAGAATAGCGGCTATTATAAATAATTTGGGAGCAATGGGCATTAAAGCCGAAGACTTCGGCGGCGGAGTTAAAATAACCCCGGGAACCCCAAAACCGTCGGAAATAGAAACCTATGACGACCACAGAGTGGCTATGGCCTTTGCTTTAACAGGCTTAAGAGCCGACGGAATAGTCATAAAAAATCCCCTTTGCTGCCGAAAGACATTTGAAAATTATTTCACGGTTTTTGACGGAATTATAAAAGCACTTTCATAAAGATTATAAGAGCACAGGTCATATCCGGTGATATAATCCCCTTAGAGTAGACACTTGAAATAACAAAAACATTTCAAAACTA
>JAJQBF010000086.1 GCA_021203425.1 Clostridiales bacterium
ATATATAATACTGCCGATTGTAATTTTTATGGATTTTTTCTTTGTGAGTGAAGTGCCCTTATGGAAATGTATTCTTTATATTTTGCCTATGGCCGTTTTTCTCATATCCTTGACGTATTTATTTACGCTTTGTTATCTTGCCCTTGTCGTTATATTTTATATCTTTATGTTCGGGCTGATGGTTTTGGGCGCAAAGGGCAGAGGACACAGGAGGGTTAATTCATTCGGCAGGTATTTTACACTCATATATATTTTTTTGGAGTATATCGTTCTGTTTCAGGCAATATTATTCGGGCTTGAACCGGCTATTGCAGAAACAGTTATACTTATGCTTACACTTCCCGAGGTTATGTGTTTTGATTTTAAACTGTTCGGGAAAGTAAACGTAAAAAAGGCAGTATTCTGCTTACTGCCCATAGTATTTGTATTGCTTATATATTTTTATATTTTGCATATATATGTATAATAGTGAAAAATATCCGGTTAATCAGCTTATGGAATTTTTTGATTTCTCTTAAATTCATATCTTTACTTCTCTCCCCACTGAGTTTCTCCGTTTTCACGTCTTTCTCTGTATAAATTGAAGTCAGCCTCGTAATAATACCAATTTTCTTCCGAAAGAGGCTCCGAATATGTCAAATAGTCTATATTCAGGCTGTTTCCATCGGCTGAGCAGGCTATGCCCTTGCCGCAGTCAAGATTAGCCCAAAGCTGAAAAGAAATTGTACTTTCGTCTCTGTTTATCACGTTGTATTTGCGATTTGAAAAAAGATAGTCCAATGTGTTTACAAAATCATCATCGTTTATTTTTACTCTTCCGCTTTCCGCATTTTTGCCGTAAGCGTCCGATACATACCAAGTGCCGTAGTCTTCCGTATTATATATGTAATCGGTGTTGCTAATCCATACAGTGTTGTATTCGACTGACAGAAGATAATCCGAAACCTCGGAAAGCTGTTCAAAATTTTTATTAAATTCACGAAGAATCTTGTTTTTGCTTGAATAGCGGAAGGAAAGACCGCCTCCTATCATAATAGCCGGAAGAAGATATATTATAATTCCCACAATAATGATAACGGGAATTAAAGCGGTTATAACACAGCATCTAAAACAGGATTTCTTCTTAATTTTGATAATCATAATAATTTCCCCCTAAATATTCTTAATTTCATAACAGAATCCCGAAGAATTTCCCTTGTTTACTTCCGAATTATAACATAAATTCGGCTTACTGTCTATGTTTTTTATCACTTAATCACAAAAGAAACACTTTACGGGAATTTAACCTAAACTATACGTCAGCGTGATAGACAGAAGGGTTATTATTTTATACAATTGCATTACAAAATAAATTAAAAATAAATTGTGACAGTTCAGCCCAAATAACTCGCAAAGCGTCTGCGTTGCAGCCGACGCCGTTTCACGGCTCATTTTTTGCTCGTTATTTGGCGCTCCGCTCGTGATTTATCAGAAGAAATTTCTTTAGAAAGCGAGCTTTCACAGAAATTTCTTCTGATAAATCACGGCTGAACTGTTGCATAAAAAAGGAGAATTACGAAAATGAAAAAGTTAATAATTACCACTGTTTTAGCAGCTGCTATAGCAGCAGGCTGCGGTTCATCAAGTCAGAGCACATCAACAGCTGACAGTGCAGACACAAGCGCCGACACAGAGTCTTCACAGGAGGCATCGGCTGACATTACCGGTTCAGTAACAATGAACGGCTCAACTTCTATGGAAAAGCTTGCATCGGCTTTAAGCGAAGCATTTATGCAGAAGTACCCCGGAGTAAGCGCAACGGCTGAGTTTACAGGTTCAAGCGCCGGAATCGAAAGCGTTACCGCAGGTTCTGTTGATATAGGAAATTCTTTAAGAGCCTTAAAGGAAGAGGAGCTTGCAAACGGACTTGTTGAAAATATCGTAGCTATCGACGGTATCGCTGTTGTTGCTGACCCTTCAAACACAGTTGACAGTCTTACTCTTGATGAGCTTAAGTCAATCTATACAGGTGAAATTTCAAACTGGAGCGAAGTAGGGAGAAATGACGCTCAGATTGTTGTAATAGGAAGAGAGTCAGGCTCGGGAACAAGAGGAGCCTTCGAAGAGCTTTTGGAAATCGAAGACCAGTGTGCATATGCACAGGAAATCGACTCTACAGGCGCTGTTATGGCTAAGGTTGCATCAATCGAAGGAGCTATAGGCTATGTTTCACTTGACGTTGTTGATGACACTGTTAAGGCACTCAGCTTAGAGGGTGTTGAGGCTACTGAAGAAAATATCAAAGCCGGCACATATCCTCTTCAAAGACCCTTCATTATGGCTACAAAGGGCGAAATCAGCGAGCAGAGCGACGCTGTTCAGGCATTCTTCGACTACATCGCAAGTGATGAAGGACAGGAAATTATTAAGTCTGTAGGTTTAATTACTGTAGACTGAGTGGTGTTAAGTTAGAGAGAGGTGCCGGTACGACCCCTCTGTCAGCCTTTGGCTGACACCTCCCCTAAAAGGGGAGGCTGAATAGAAGGATTAAGTGTGGGGAAAATTCGTCAAGGATTTTCCCTTTGTTGTAAGATTTGAGGTGAATTTATGGAGAATATTTCGGCGGCGAAAGGCCGTTTTAAAGGAAAAGCCGAAGCCTCGGGAAAGGTTAAAAATATGAGCAACGACTTTTCGATAAACGGAGGAAGTGCATCGAAAAATTTTATTGAAGTACTTATGAAGTTTATATTTTTCCTCTGCGGAATGACGGCTGTTACTGCCGTTTTGGCAATTACCCTTTATATGATAATATCGGGAACACCGGCACTGTTTAAAGTGGGCATAATAGATATGCTTTTTAATACAGCCTGGGCGCCCACAGCGTCAGAGCCTTCCTTCGGTATTGCTTATATGATTTTAACATCTGTAATAGGTACTGCCTGTGCCATTGTTATAGGTGTGCCCGTCGGGCTTTTGGCAGCGGTTTTCCTTTCGGAGGTTGCCCATAAAAATGTAGCGGCTGCGGTAAAGCCTGCTGTTGAGCTTTTAGCAGGAATCCCTTCTATCGTTTACGGACTTATGGGTGTTCTTATTATAAACCCCCTTATGTATAAGCTGGAGCTTTTAATTTTCAGCAGTTCAAAAACACACCAGTTTACAGGCGGAGCAAATATGCTTGCGGCTATACTGGTTCTTGCGGTTATGATTCTTCCCACTGTTATAAACGTGTCGGAAACATCTTTAAGAGCAGTTCCGGCGGAGTTAAGAGCGGCTTCACTTGCCCTCGGTGCCACAAAAACACAGACAATTTTTAAAACAACCATTCCTGCGGCAAAAAACGGCATTATTACGGCTATTGTTTTAGGCGTAGGAAGAGCAATCGGCGAGGCTATGGCCATAGTTTTGGTTTCCGGAAATTCAGTTAATCTGCCTGTTCCCTTTAATTCGGTAAGATTTTTAACAACCGGTATTGTTTCGGAAATGTCATATTCAAGCGGTCTTCACAGACGGGCGCTTTTTACGGTTGGTCCTGTGCTTTTTGCCTTTATAATGACAATTAATATAGTTATAAATAAAATTATAAAAGGGGGAAGCAAAGATGCCAAGTATTATATACGGTTCCAAAAAAAGAATTTCGGATATTGTTCTGCTTTTACTTATATATTTGTCGGCTGCCATAGCCGTAGGAATTCTTGTAGGTATTGTGGCTTGTGTTTTTGTAAGAGGCATAGGCTCGATAAATCTTGAATTTTTGACAACCGTTACTTCAGCTATAAACGGAACCTTCGGAATTTTGGGCAATATTGTAAACGCACTTTACATTATTGTAATAACGATTTTAATAGCAACCCCCATAGGAATAGGAGCGGCGGTTTATCTTACCGAATATGCCAAACCGGGAAAGCTGGTTAATCTTATAGAATTCACAACGGAAACCCTTTCGGGTATACCCTCGATTATATACGGTCTTTTCGGAATGGTTTTCTTCGGAACAAGCCTTAAGCTGGGCTTTTCAATACTCTGCGGCTCTTTGACACTTACGATTATGATTCTTCCCATAATAATAAGTACAACACAGTCGGCCCTTAAAACAATACATATGAGCTACAGAAGCGGAGCAATGGGCATAGGCGCCACAAAGTGGTATATGATAAGAACAATTATACTGCCCAGCGCTATGCCGGGTATTGTAACAGCCGTTATTTTGAGTATAGGCCGTATTGTAGGGGAGTCGGCGGCGCTGCTGTTTACGGCAGGAAGTGCTTATCTTCTGCCTAAGTCATTCTTCGGTCACATATTTACATCAGCCGGAACCCTTACCATACAGATGTACTTAAGTATGTCAAAAGCGGAATACGGTCAGGCCTTCGGCATTGCCCTTATACTTATTTGTGTTGTTTTGTTAATCAACTTCCTGACAAAGGTTGTCATAAAGTTAGGAACGAAATAACTTAAAAGATTGAGAGGTTATATATGGAAAATAAAATCAGCGTAACAAATTTGAATTTATATTACGGGCAGAACCATGCCTTAAAAAGCGTTTCAATGGATATTCCCGAAAGAAAAATAACGGCCTTTATAGGTCCTTCGGGCTGTGGAAAGTCTACATTTTTGAAAACACTTAACAGAATGAACGACCTTGTGGAAAACTGCCGAATTGAGGGAGAAATTCTCCTTGACGGAGAGGATATTTACTCACCTAAGGTTGACACAACCCTGCTTCGAAAAAAAGTGGGTATGGTTTTTCAGCAGCCGAACCCCTTTCCTATGAGTATATATGACAATGTTGCCTACGGTCCCAGAATTCACGGAATAAAGGACAAAAGAACCCTTGATGAAATCGTTGAAACAAGCCTTAGGGGAGCAGCGATTTTCGATGAGGTTAAGGACAGACTTAAAAAATCAGCCTTAGGGCTTTCCGGCGGTCAGCAGCAAAGACTTTGCATAGCAAGAGCCTTAGCCGTAAGACCGGGGGTCATTCTTATGGACGAGCCTACCTCTGCCCTCGACCCTATTTCCACTCTTAAAATAGAAGATCTTATGGACGACCTTAAAAAGCAGTATACAGTTGCTATTGTTACCCACAATATGCAGCAGGCGGCAAGAATTGCGGATTATACAGCCTTTTTCCTTGTAGGAGAAATGGTTGAAACAGGGGCAACCTCGGATTTGTTCTCACGTCCGAAGGATAAGAGAACAGAAGACTATATTACCGGAAGATTCGGATAAGGAGGCAAGGCTTATGGCAAGACATACATTTGACACAGAGCTTCAAAATTTAAAGGTGGAACTTGTAAGAATGGCGGGAATGGTTGAAGAACAGATTAACAACTCTAAGGAGGCTTTTAAAAGAAAAAACGATAAGCTGGCTATGGACGTAATCGAAAAGGACAGAGCAGTTGACGATATTGAAAAAAGCATAGAGTCAAAATGTCTTTCACTTCTTCTTAAACAGCAGCCTGTGGCAAGAGATTTGAGAACGGTTTCAACTGCCCTTAAAATGGTTACCGATCTTGAAAGAATAGGAGATCAGGCGGCAGACATAGCAGACCTTGTAAGACATATGGACGGGGAGCATATTTACAGCATAGTTCAGCACTTACCCCCTATGGCGGAGCTTTCCGTTGAAATGGTTCATAATTCAATTATGGCCTTTGTTTCCGAAGATATGGAACTGGCGAAGGAAACAATAGAGCAGGACGACAAGGTTGACGAGCTTTTCGACCAGGTTAAAAACGAGGTTGTTGAAATATTAAAATCCGATCCGGATAAAATGGACTCAAGTATTAACTTTCTTATGATAGCAAAATATCTTGAAAGAATAGGGGATCACGCCGAAAATATCTGTGACTGGACGGAATTTTCGGAAACGGGAGATTATAAAAACGCAAGAATATTGTAAAAACATCTGTATAAACAAGGCGGGCGGTTCGCAAACAGGAACTGTCTGTCTTTTATTTTTTTGTAAGGAATGACTTTACAAAACTATGTGTTTTTGTGAAAATTTGTGCAAAAAAATATAACCTTGAGCAAAAAAACAGGTGAAAATTGTGATTTTTGGATTTACAACAGGGGATAAAGGTGGTATAATACAATAATGGTACTGCCACGAAATGTAATACATAAGACAGAGAATGGAGTGAAATTTTATAATGATATGGGCAAAGGAAGAAACTTTATCAAGAAGTGAAATCGAAGAAATTCAGCTTGCAAAGCTGAAAAAGACTGTAAACTATGTTTATGAAAACCTGCCGGCTTACAGAGTAAAAATGGACGCAGTAGGTGTAAAACCCGACCACATTAAGACTTTGGCAGATGTTAAATATCTGCCCTTTATAACAAAACAGGATATGAGAGATCAATATCCCTTCGGCTGGTTTGCCGTTCCTCAGAAGGATATCGTAAGAATACACGCTTCATCGGGAACAACGGGAAAGCCCACAGTTGTAGGCTACACAAGAAATGACCTTAAAAACTGGGCTGAGTGTGTGGCAAGACTTGCCTGTGCCGGCGGAGCAACAAGCGAAAGCGTAGCCCAGATTTGTTTCGGCTACGGTATGTTTACCGGTGCTTTGGGTCTTCACTCAGGGCTTGAAAGAATCGGCGCCGCTATTATACCCTCATCAACGGGAAACACACAGAAGCAGATTATGTATATGAAGGATTTCGGAACAAGCCTTCTTGTAGCAACCCCCTCTTATGCTCTTCGTATAGGTGAGGTAGCTATGGAGATGGGGCTTAACCCTCAGAAAGACATCAGACTTAAGGTAGGTCTTTTCGGAAGTGAAATGCTTACCGAGGCAATAAGGGCAGAGTGTGTTAAGGTTTTCGGCGACCAGATTCTTGTTACATCAAACTACGGTATGAGCGAAATAGGCGGTCCCGGTGTTTCCGGCGAGTGTGAATATCTCTGCGGATTCCATATAAATGAGGATCACTTCCTTTGTGAAATTATCGACCCCAAGACGGGAGAGGTTCTTCCCTACGGCGAAAAGGGCGAGCTTGTTGTTACCTGTTTGGATAAAGAGGCACAGCCTCTTGTAAGATGCAGAACGAGAGATATTACAAGACTTATATGTGAACCCTGTAAATGCGGAAGAACTACAATAAGAATGGAAAACTTCAGCGGCAGAACAGACGATATGCTTAAGATAAAGGGTGTAAACGTATTCCCCAGCCAGATTGAAGAGGTTCTTTTAAGTATGGACGAAATAGGTCCTCACTATGAGATTATTGTTGAAAAGGTAGGTCATACAGATAAGCTGACTATAAGAGTGGAGCTTGCCCCCGAGAAAATGACAGATGATTATCAGCAGCTTAAGGCTATAAGCAAGAAGATAAATTCAAAGCTTAAGATTATTTTAGGTCTTGACACTATAATTAAGCTTGAATCTCCCAATACTCTTCAAAGATTTGAGGGTAAGGCCAAGAGGGTAAGAGATTTAAGACCTAAGGAGACATTAAAGAACGATTAATTTTACGGAGGAAAGACTGCAATGGGTGAAAAGAAAATTATGCTGGGCAATGCTGCAATAGCAAGGGGAGCCTATGAGGCCGGAGTTAAGGTTTCAGCGGCCTACCCGGGAACACCCAGTACGGAAATAAGTGAAAATATAGTTAAATATGACGAAATATACGCAGAGTGGTCGCCTAATGAAAAGGTAGCTATGGAGGTGGCTATAGGCGCATCACAGGCAGGGGTAAGAGCTATGGCGTCTATGAAACACGTAGGTGTAAACGTAGCCTCAGACCCTCTTTATTCAATATCCTACGGAGGAGTAAACGGCGGTCTTGTTATGGTGGCTGCCGACGACCCGGGGTTTTACAGCTCACAAAACGAACAAGATACCAGAATGGTAGGAAGAGCGGCTATGGTTCCCGTTATAGAGCCGTCAGACAGTGATGAGGCTAAACGGTTTATGAAATATGCCTTTGAAATAAGCGAGGAATATGACACTCTCGTTATTGTAAGAACTACCACAAGGCTTGCCCACTCTCAGGGTGTTGTAGAGCTTGGGGAAAGAGAAGAAATCCCCGATAAGCCCTATGTAAAGAATATAGCTAAAAATGTTCTTCTTCCGGCAAACGCACAGAAGAGACATATAGTTGTTGAACAGCAGCTTAAAAGACTTGCGGAAGACGCCTGTTCGATGGCTATAAATACTGTTACATATAATGATACTTCAATAGGCATCATAACACAGGGCATAGAATATCAGTATGTTATGGAGGTTTGCCCCAATGCCTCTGTTTTAAAGCTGGGGCTTGTAAACCCTCTGCCCAAGAAATTAATAGAAGAATTTGCATCAAAGGTAGACAGGCTTTATATAGTTGAAGAATTGGAACCGGTAATAGAAGAACAGGTTAAAAGCTGGGGAATTAAGTGTATAGGAAAGGAAATTTTCACCGTTCAGGGCGAATATTCCGCAAATATGTTAAGAGAAAAGCTTTTAGGCTTAAAGCTTGACATTGATGAGCCTGCAAAGGCAGCCCCCAGACCTCCTATTCTCTGTCCGGGCTGTCCCCACAGAAGTGTTTATACAGTTCTTAAGAAACTTAAGAAACACGCCGCCGGAGATATAGGCTGTTATACTTTAGGCGCTGTTGCTCCCCTTAATGTTATGGATACCAACGTATGTATGGGTGCCAGCATAAGCACTCTTCACGGTATGGAGAAAGCAAGGGGCAGCGAATATGTAAAGGACTGGGTTGCCGTTATAGGTGATTCAACCTTCCTTCACACAGGTGTAAACTCTCTTATGAATATGGTTTACAACAAGGCAACGGGCACGGTTATGATTCTCGATAACTCCACAACAGGTATGACAGGTCATCAGGATCACCCGGCAACGGGAAAAACCCTTAAGGGAGAAACAACCTATGCCATAAATATTTACGGTCTTTGCAAGGCTATGGGTATAGAAAATGTTTATGAGGTAAATGCCTTTGACATTGACGAGCTTGAAAAGGTTATTAAGCGGGAAACCGCAAGAGACGCTGTTTCCGTTATAATAACAAAGTCTCCCTGTGCGCTGCTTAAGGGTGTTGTTTTCGACAGCAAGTGCAGACCTGTTCCCGATAAGTGTAAGAAGTGCGGTATGTGTTTGAAACCGGGCTGTCCTGCTATAACAAAGGCGCCCGACGGAACAGTACAGATTGACGACACAATGTGCAACGGCTGCGGTCTTTGTATGCAGCTTTGCAAATTTGACGCTATAGAGAAGGTTAAGGTGAAATAATATGTCTGATGTTAAAAATATAATGATTGTGGGTGTAGGCGGTCAGGGAACTCTTCTTACCAGCCGAATTTTAGGAGGAGTTATAACAACCGCCGGCTATGACGTAAAGCTTTCGGAGGTTCACGGAATGGCTCAAAGAGGGGGCAGTGTTGTTACCTTCGTGCGCTACGGTGAAAAGGTAGCCGAGCCTATTGTTGAAGAGGGTCAGGCAGACGTTCTTATAGCCTTTGAAAGACTTGAAGCCTTAAGATATAAGCATTTCCTTAAAAAAGACGGTGTTATAATAGTAAACGACCAGAGAATCGACCCTATGTCGGTTGTTACCGGAGCGGCAGAGTATCCCGAAGGAATAATCGAAAGCTTAAAAGCACAGCATAAGGTTATTGCCTGTGACGCTATGGGAGAGGCTAAGGCTTTGGGCAACCCCGAGGTATTTAATGTGGTAATTATAGGTGTTGCCGCAAGACAGATGAACTTTGAAAAAAACGAGTGGATAAACGTAATAGAAAAAACAGTGCCTGCAAAGACAATAAGCCTTAATTTGGCTGCCTTTGAAAAGGGCTGGGAAATAGGGGGTAATATGTAATGAAGTTTATAAAACAGCTTTCGGTTTTTATTGAAAACAGAACAGGCAGACTTAACGAAATAACAAGGGTTCTTGCGGAAAGCGACATTAATATTGTCTGCGTTTCCTTAGCCGATACATCGGAATACGGTGTTTTCAGACTTATTGTTTCAAACCCCAAAAAAGCACAGGAAATCCTCAACGAAAAGGGCTTTTCTTCAACATTAACCGACGTTATAGGAGTAAATCTTCCTCATCACTTCGGTATGCTTAACAAAATGACAGAGGCTCTTACAGGGGCGGAAATAAGCCTTTCTTATGTATACGCTCTTAACAGCGGAAAAGACAACGCACAGATTATAATTAAAACCTCAGACAATTCTAAGGCGGAGAAGGTTTTAAAAGAAACCGGTTTCGAGCTTATGGACTCCGTATCGGCTTATAATCTGTAAATGGGGCAGTGAAAAATGATAATTGATTTTCATACCCATACCTTTCCGGATAAGGTGGCAGTGAAAGCAATTCCAAAATTAGAAAAAAGCGCCGCAATAAAGGCTTTTACAGACGGTACAGTAAGCGGACTTGTCGATTCCATGAATAAAAACGGAATCGACTTTTCCGTTGTTGTGCCTGTTGTCACAAACCCGGTTAAGGCAGAGGAAATAAACGAATATGCGGCGGAAACAAACCAAACTCATAAAAATGTAATTTCCTTCGGGGGCATACACCCGGATACGGAAAACCACAAGGCGGTTTTAAAAAAAGCTCAAGGTTTGGGCTTAAAGGGTATAAAGCTCCACCCGGAATTTCAATATACCGACTTTGACGATATAAGGTATAAGCGTATTTTATATTTTGCCGAGGAACTGGGGCTTGTAACCCTTGTTCATGCCGGTTTTGACGGCAGTTTTCCCGATTCTATGCACTGCGGCATTAAAAATATACTTAATGTGATTGAAGAGATAGGTCCCAAAAGGCTTGTTCTCGCTCATATGGGCGGCTGCTTTTTATGGAAAGACGTTAAAAAATATATTGCCGGAGCCGATGTTTATTTTGACACAGCTTTTTCCTTCGGAAAAAAACAGATTGTTTCCGGTCTGTTAAGCGAGGAAGAGATTATAGTTTTGGCAAGAACCCACGGAACGGAAAAGATTCTTTTCGGAACGGATTCTCCTTGGGGAGAACAGAGGGAAATGTCGGAATTTATAAAAAACAGCGCTTTAACCGACGGGGAAAAGGAAAATATACTTTATAAAAATGCACTTAAGCTTTTAAGTGATTGAACGGAAATCCCTTCGGGTCGGTGAATGTATTGAGAAAGTGAAAATATTGAAGTGTATATTATAGGAAAAATTGACAGGAATATTTATAAATGTATAACTGAAGATATAGTTACAGATGAGGTTGTTTTAACTGATAAGCAGCTTCGGCATATAAAAGAAAGACATCCGAATGATTATGAACGATTTGCAAGACATTTTTATGAAATAGTTGCAAGTCCAGATTATATAATTGAGGCAAACAAACCAAAAACGGCATTGATATTAAAGGAAATAGTTGATGACGGAGAATTATTTAAAACTGTTTTGCGTTTAGCTACATCAACAGATGAAAACGGATATAAGAATTCCATTATTACATTTATGAAAACGGATAAAAAAGAATGGAACAGACTTCTTAGA
>JAJQBF010000003.1 GCA_021203425.1 Clostridiales bacterium
AAGTAATATAAGTGATTTCCTATTAATTCAGAGCACGGAATTTTCAAATTTTTTTTCCGATTTTTTACTTTCTCGGGTGTTTTTTGCACTTCCTCGTAAAAACACCGCTTTCCGTTTGCTTTTCGATAGGGGATTAATTGCCATAATTTGACATTATTTTTTTGTAATACCGTAAAAAATTTTACATATAGGTGTTGTATAATAAATTTATAAAACCACAGAAGGCTTTCACTGTTCGGGGAAAAAACCGAGAAGAAATCTTTTTTTGGCAGAATCAACCAAAAATAGAAAATGGGGGTTGCTTTCTCCAACCAAATCTGGTATAATAAACCAAAACCCCAAATTGGTACAATGCTGAATACTGTAAAAATTTTACATAAAGGTTTGATATAATGTGCTTATGAAAAACCAAAGGAGAACAATAATATTAAAGAGTAAAAGAAAGGATTGATGATGAATGGCCAATATGGATTTTTTAGAACGTGAACAGTTTGAGGATGTTTTAGATTATATTAGGGATTATCCTCTGAAATATTCCGACAAGGAAATAGAAAAGCTGCTGAATGATTTCAGGGCCAGCGGTAAAAAAGTCAGCACTGCACAAGGAAGACTGGTCCATACTCTTTATAATTATACAATAGACAGCAGATGGAATTGTGAAATTACAGACAAGATTATAACAAGTAAGTTCAATTTTGAGCTTACATATAAAGAAGGCAGTTCAAAAGAACAGCTTATGCTGTTTAAAGCAATTCTGTTGTCGGCAAAATATAATTTAAACCGTTTGGAAAATGAGCTGTTTTCCGAAAGAGAAAAAATCAAAAAGGATATATTAAATGACACGTATGGATGGAAAACCATTGAAGACCCTGAAAGGCTGAGGCTTAAAGCGGCAGACTGTATAAAAAAAGCCGATAAATTTTGGGGGAAGGTTACTTATATAGCCGGTTTCGGAAGATATATTTACGGAGGGCTTGAAAAACTTGCCGAATATAGGTTAATAAAGGAAGCCGCCGTTAAAAGTATGATTTCAGACACTGCAAGGCGTATGATAAATGACGGAGCCTCATTAACCCGGATTGTAAGCTGTCTTGAGGCTGAGCCTCTCGAAATTTATAATATTGCGGAAAGTATGAACCGACCCTTTACACTTTCGTCCGAAGAGGAAGAGCTTTTGAGAAAGGCTCAAAAGGAAGCGGAAAGCAAAAAGGAAAAGCAAAAGGACGGCCTGTGTCAAACAGATGAAGAAACAGATGAGGTAAGAGAAAGAATTTCAAATTACGCAAGGTATTCACAAATTTAAAACGAAGTATGCCCCGAAAACAACGGAATAACAATAAAGGGGGAATGATATATGGATTATATAGAATATGAACAAACAGCGGAGGCTCTTAAGTGTATAGAAAATTATCCGCCGAACCGCTCCGACAGGGAAACGGAAAGACTGCTTAATAAATTTTATATAAATGACAGAAAAGCCGCCAATGCACACAGCAGAAATTTTTATAATTATTTTAATCTCTGCAGCGAAAAAAGAACAGGAAAGTCGTTTAAGAGTACCGGGTTTATTGAATAGACTTAATTTTACCCTTACATATAAGGAAGGCTGTTCCGGAGAACAGTTGGATATGTTTAAGGCAATTCTGCTTTCTGCGGAATATAACCTCGGCCGTTATACTGAAATGACTTTCTTTACGGAAAGAAGAGCCGCAATAGATATAGAAAACCTTACATACGGCGGCAAAGGTCTTGAGGAGCTTGAAAAATTAAGACTTGAAGCTGCAGGCTGTATAAAAAAAGTCGATAAGTATGCAGCGAAAGTAAAGTATATTAATGAGATAGGCAGTTATATTTACAAAGGACTTGAGAAAATTGCAGAATATAAGGTGTTAAAAGAGACGGCAGAGGAAGACTGGTTTGTTAACACCGCCGGACGAATGATAAAGGACAGGGTTTCATTTACACTAATTGTAAGCTGTCTTAAGGCAGAGCCCCTCAGAGTTTACAACCTTGCTAAAAGCCTGAACCGCCCCTTTATGCTTTCGGCTGAAGAGGAAGAGCTTATAAAACAGAAGAAAAAATTATAAAACGACAGAAAGGAATGACCTATGTGGAATATATGGAATATGTACAGCTGGAAAAAGCTCTTAAATATATAGAACAGCCTGCATCGGGCGAAAACTTTTTATCTCTGTTAAACAAATTCACGATAAAAGGCAAGCGTGTATTTGAAACAGCAACAAGGCTTAAGGGCATAAGTTATTTTCGGCGTTACGGCAGCGGCTGTACGGAAAGACAAATGAACTTGATTAAAGGAATTTTGCTTTCGGCTGAGTATAATTATAAAAAAACTTGGGATGAACTTATGGCCGCAAAACCTCAGTCGATATTTGATATGGAGAATAACAAATATAAGGGAAAAAGTCTTGAAGATCTTGAAAAGCTCAGAATTGAAGCCGCAGACAAAATCAAAAAATCAGATAACCTTGTAGAAAAGCTTAATATTGTTATGGATAACAGCAAAATAATTAATGAAGGGCTTAAAAGGATTTTCGAATGGAATGCAGTTAAAGAGGCTGCCGTTAAAGATATGGTGTTTGACGCAGCAATGTATATGATAGAAGACGGAATTTCTTTGACGCAGATTACAAGCTGTCTTCAGGCAGATTTGCTTGATATTTATTATCTTGCGGAAAGTATGAACCGCCCCTTCCTGCTTTCTCCCGAAGAAGAAGAAGGAGTAAAGAGGGCAAAAGCGGAAGCAGCTGAAAAGAACACATTACAGAATAAAAACACAGCAGCTATGTTTCCTGCCGAGCCGGAGGCTGAATTATTTTACGGAAATTATGCCTATATGTAAAAGAAAGGACGGATATATATGGATTTATTGGAATATAAACAAATTGCCGAGGCGGTTAATTATGTAGAGAACTATAACTATAATAACGACATTAAATTTTCAGATGTAAATTATGACAAAAAACTGAGCGATTTTGAAATCAAGGATGAAACTGTAGGCTACAGAACCATAGGCGAGGGCAATGACAGGTATAAAATTTCCTATGGCTATAACAACGGCTGTACGGAGGGACAGATTAAACTTTTCAGGATGATTCTTCTTTCCGCAAAGTACAATTATAATGAGCTTGAATCGGATCTGCTTTCCGAAACAGATAAACAGCAGATCAAAGAGGATGTAAGCAAGGGGGAATATAAAGGGAAAAACTTGATGATTATGAAAAATTAAGGCTTGAGGCCATAGACGAAACAAAAAAATCAAATAATTTTGTAAATAAGCTGCAAACAATACAGGAACACGCCAAGGAAATTGATAAGGGAATTTTCAGGATAGCTCAATATAAACTGATTAAGGAGACCGTTACAGAAGAAAAGGTTCGTGATGCGGCGGAACGAATGATAAGAGACGGTCTTCCTCTTACACAAATTGCGGAATATCTCCAAACGGATATTCTGAAGCTTAACGATATTTATTTTAAGCTGTTTGAAGAGAAAGAAGAAGGAAAACAATGCGGATAAAGCACTAAAATGATAATAAGAAGAAAGGAATGAAATATATGGATTTATTGGAATATAAACAAATTGAAGAGTCTTTAAAATATATTGAGGACTATATGCTTAACAAAAAATATTCAGACGAAGAGCTTGACAATATGCTTAAGGATTTTCAAATATCGGACACAGTGTGCGACAGCGGCACAAACAAGTGGAAGCTGCCCCGTTATTACAACAACGGCTGTTCAGAGGGTCAGCTTAATACGATTCGAGGAATTTTGCTCTCTGTTGATTATAATTACGGCAAATTCGAAAGTAAATTAGCCCCTCAAAAAGAACGTATTGAAAAGGACGTGGCAAGGGATACATATAAGGGAAGAACACTTGAAGATTATGAAAACCTCAGACTTGAAGCAAAAGACAAAATAAAAAATATGGAAGGCTTTGCGGAGAAGCTGCAGATTCTTAAAAGCTATGGCCTTGTTATTAATGAAGGGCTTGAAAAGCTGGCCGAATATAGGTTTGTTAAGGAAACGGCGAAAAATATGATAAACAGCGGCTTTACTCTTACGCAAATTTCAAATTATTTGCAGACGGATATGCTCGGCATATATTATCTTGCGAATAATATGGACCGCCCCTTTAAGCCGTCTCCCGAAGAGGAAAAAATCTTGAAAGCGGCCGAAGGTAATATTTTAGACGAAATGGCACTTTTGGGAGAAGGTCCTAAGAGCCGGAACGTCTCACCTTATAGTGTAAAAACATGGGAAGAAGCTGCAGCGATGTTGAAAACCGCTTTAATAGGTCAGCAGGGCAGTGTGGAAATTTATTCATCAAAGCCCCTTAATTCCAATATGTTTTTGGGAGATTCAGACGTTGTAATCGATATTAAATATGATATGTCAGGGTTTTATTCTGCAAATACAGTATTTCACATACTTATGGAGAATCTTTTCCCGTCCGGGGTTTGTGCGGTTACAAATAAGGGGCATATGCTTCTGTATTCAAAAAAGACCAAAGCCCGCAATGAGATGAAACAAGATGAACGGCACTGCGTTTATAAAAACGGAGTATGGAACATTAATGATTAACGAGAATTTGAGATAGGAGATTTATATGATAAACAACAGATATGAAAGAACAACCGAGGCTTATAAGAAGCTGAAAGAGACGGAAGGTCAGTTTACCGAAAAGGAAATAAGGGAAAGCTATAAGGTTTACGGCTATAAATATATAAACGGCAAAATGCCGAGAATATATGACGGAAAAGAAAAGGAGGGCAGCCTGCCCCTTATAAAGGTTTTGCCCAAAACTACAGCCGGTGTTATATATTCCTTGGGAAGAAACCGCAGAGATACCGAAAAAATAGGCGTTTTGAATTTTGCCTCAAGAACAAATCCCGGAGGCGGCTTCCTTCGGGGAGCCTTCGCCCAGGAGGAGTCACTTTGTCATGAGTCAAACCTTTATTTACAGCTTGAATACTGTCAAAATAACAGCGATTTTTATAAGAAACCGAAATTTGAAAGCAGAGAATTTTACGACAATTCAATGATTGTAACAAAAACCGTTTTTGATGACGGAAAGGCCTATACGGTGATTACCTGCGGAGCCGTAAATCAAAAAAAAAGGTGGAAAATGAGCATAAGGAGCTTTCTGCCGAGGTTATGAAGGAGAGAATGAACAGAATATTGGATATGTTTTATATGAAACACTGCGATACATTGATTTTAGGGGCTTTCGGCTGTGGTGTTTTCGGAAATTCTCCGGAGCAGACGGCCACGTCGTGGAAGGAGCTTTTAAACGGTTTCGGAGGGGTTTTCAAGGAGGTATATTTTGCCGTTCTGCCTTCGCCGAATCTTGATGTATTTAAAGCCGTTTTCGGAAAATAAGGCTTATAAAAGCAATTAAAAGGAGGTTATTGTATGGTCTATTTTACAGCCGACACACACTTCGGACACGAAAATATAATAAAGTACTGCAGCCGGCCTTTTCCCGATGCCAAGGCTATGAATGAATTTATGATTGAAGCGTGGAACTCCCGAGTGACAGGCCGCGACACTGTATATATTTTGGGTGATATGTTTTTCCGCTGTAAGGCAGAAGAGGTTGAGAAAATATTAACCGCACTTAATGGCAGGAAAAACTGATTTTGGGAAACCATGATTCCTTTTGGACAAAGAATATAGGTGCCGAGGGTATGGAAAAATATTTTGAAAGCGTAGATTCATATTTGGAAACCTCCGACGGAAACCACGGGCTTACACTGTGTCATTACCCTATGCTTTCATACGGAAGGGATTCCAAAAACTATATGATACACGGACACATACATAATAATGTAAATATGAATTTTTGGCCCTGCCTAAGGGCGAGAGAGCGGGTTCTAAACGCAGGAGTGGATTTAAACGGCTTTAAGCCCGTAACCTTTGATGAGCTTGTGGAAAACAACCGCAGATTTAAGGAAGAAAATCAGAATTGCAACAGAGAGGTATAATCAGCTTAAATATAAAGGCTGTTAGTTATATAAAGATATATTAAATATAAAATTTTAAAAAAAGGAGCAGTAAAAATGACAAAAATTATAGTAAATTACACAAATGAATTAAAAAATGTTAATGCAGGCGGACTTGATTTGGATATTTCAGTGGTAAAAGACAAGCCTATAGGAGAATGGTTTACGGCCTCATTAGGTTGGAACGGCTTATTTGCCGAAGTATATGATCTCTGTAACGGCGCCTGCGCAGAATCCGAATTTGATGTTGAATTTAACGGAAGTGAAGCAGACACAGCTGTTTTTGACGAGTGCCTGAAAAACAGAGGCTTTTTAAACGGTTTGGAAAATAAAGAGGAACCGGCAGATATTGAAACCTGCAGAAAGGCCGCCGAAAGCGGTGACGCAAAAGCTCAATATTTAATGGGAGAGCATTATTGGGCTGAATATTGCGGTGAAAATAATACCGGCGTTAAGTGGGAGGATGCAGAAAAATGGTATGTAATGGCAATAAATCAAAATTATTTGCCGGCTTGTTTTAGATTCGGACAAATTCATTTTTCGGCAAATAATCAAAATTACGGCATAGGCTTTATGTATAAAGCTGCTCAGCAGGGTTATGTACCTGCTATGCTTGAACTCGGAAAGTGCTATGAACCGGCTGAAATATACGATGAAGCTTGTGATGTGGCGGGTATAAGAGAATCCACGTGGTTCAGAGCATCTTTCGATTATTACAAAAATGCTGCCGAGTTTGGCTGTAAAGAGGCTCAGAATAAAGTTATGGATTTCTGACAAAGAGTAAAACATGAAAAAGAAGACAACGAGCAATATAAATTGGGAGGCTTCTATTTCTATAATACAGGTATAAAAAAATATAAAAATCAAGATTCCGAAGAAACTGTAAAATGGTATAGAGAATCCTATTCAAGAGGCTGTGACGAGGCAAAAGAGGCTCTTGTGAAATTAGACAGAGCAGCCGCCGAAAAAGGAGATGCATATGCTCAATATGAACTGGCAAAGCTCATAACCCCGGATTTGTCTGTTCCGGCAAATGTTAGCGATGCACAAGAGTATTGTAAAAAGTTTTGCGAGGAACATAAAAGTGAATATGAAGAAAGTGCAAGATGGTTAAAAATGGCAGTTGAACAAGGGCAGAAGGATGCTCTTTTTGAACTCGGAAAACGCTATAGATGGGGAAATGGCGGAGTAAAGTTAGACCATGAGGAAGCAAAAAAACTGTTGGCGGAAGCCTATGAGTTGGGTGTTAAGGAAGCCTTTGATTAATTTATGGTGATATACATGATGGATACTTATGGTGACGATGACTGTGAAGACGAAGATGAAGATGATGAAGAATACTATGTATAAGCTGTGAATAAAGCAGCGAAGGGGCAGCGGTGTAAAAGCCGCTGTCTTTTAATATATCGAAAATAAGAGAGGAGAGGGAGCAGTGGATTTTGAAATAAATCGAAACAATCACATAAATTTTAATAATGATAATGCAGCGAGGGCAAATTACGGCAGAATGCTGCCCTTCAGAGAAGTTCATAAAAAGCCGGTTAAAGCATTCGAGGGGCATATGGTTTTAATGAACAAGGACGTTCCCATAGCCGAGTTTACTTTAATTGAATATAAAAACAAAGCCTTCGGGCTGAGCGGCTTATTTTCTGTATTTGAGACGACTGATATAAAGCAATATTCCGACATAATTCAGTTTGACAATAAAAGTCTGTGTGATTTTATTAAATACAGAACTCCTTATAAACACAGGGCAAACATAAAACAGCTTATTTATATAAGCCGAGTCTTTAATTTATACTCCTTAATTCAATATACTCATTTGACAAGTTTAAACGACACTTTTTGGATAAAGCCCGTAAACTCAGATTTGACCTGGGAACAGGTTTCCTTATACAGAAATGACTTTGACGAAGCAGCGGCAAAAACCGCTCTATACGGCGGCATACATGGAGAAAAATCTTCAAAAACGACACCGGAATTAGCTACCGGCGGAACCTTTCCCAAATGTTGGATAAAAGACGAAAGGGGGGATATTTTTCTAAAAAAGGCCGGAGGTTTTACGGGAAGAGAGCCTTATTCGGAATATTATTCACAGCAGATTTTGGAAGCGCTGGAAATACCCCATATAAAATATGATTTGTTTCAGGACGAATGTTTGTATACAACCTGTAAATTATTTACAAGCGAGGATGCAGGCTATATTCCCATAGGGCGGCTTTTTCGGGGAGATTTTGAAGAAGGTCTTGCATATATGAAATATTTGGGAATAGAAAGAAATTTTTTCGATATGCTGATTGCCGATACCGTTATGATGAATGAAGACAGACACTTAAGCAACTTCGGCTTTTTGACGGATAATGCGTCGGGGAGCATTATAGGTTTTGCCCCTTTATTCGACCACAATTTAAGCCTAATGTGTAATTCCTCTGAGCCATCACTTGAACATCTGACATTAAACTTGATAATTCTATGCGTACATTTACAGAAACGGTAAAATTTTATATGGTTTCGGCAAGAATGCGAAAAAGACTCATTAATATGAGGGGTTTTAAGCTGAAAAAGCACCCGAAATACAACCTGTCCGATGACAGACTTGAGGCTCTTAACAGCCTTATAAACAGCCAAATAAACAGCCTTCTGTCATTAAGACCGTAAACAAAACGGCGGCTGAGAAACAGTTTTTTCAATTGCTTCTCAGCCGCTTATTTTTGCACTGTATTATATTTTATTCCGCCGACAGCTCGGGGGTGGATATATAAAGACTGAGTATGGAATAATCGTCCAATCTCTTTATCTTTTCGGGGGCATTTCTGCTGCCGTTTATCAAATAAAAGTGCTCTTCGGTTTCCCCGGCTTCGGTTTTTGCAGCGGCTGCCATAAAAGCTAAATCGTCGCTCAGAAGAACTATAAAATCTCCTTCATTTGTCAATCTTATTAAATCGTCGGTACAGCGGACTGCTGTGGGCTTTCCGCCGAAACGTGTCTTAAAGGAATTGAATTTAAAAACCGTATCAACTATGTCGTCTGAATCCAGCTCCAATAATTTTTGACAAACCGATCCCTTGCTGAATTGTGTGTTTTTCATATATCTGTAAATTTCTCTGTCGGGAATTATCAGCAAATCGATATTTCTGAGAACAGTTGTATGAACAGGCTCATATAAGCCCGAATACAGCTCTGCGTCAACCAAATCACCGATAAGAAGATTAGAACAATTTGCACTGTCTGAAGTGCTGAATATAACGTTTCCCATTGCTCTTAAGTCCTCTCCCAGTTTTTGCAGCTTTTCATATAAAACCGGTGAATTTGTACATCTGTTGTCAATTCTTAATTTTCCTCCCGACAGAGCCTTTATAAACAATATATCAGACATATGCATAGGTATTCTTGTATTGTTTCTTATGTTAGATTCTATTGAGCTTTTTATATCTGTAACTCTTTTGATTGTATTTTCCGATATTGTGCACATCTTTTTACCGCCTTTCTGTTTTTACTTTTCCGCAGAGATATCGGCCTGCCGGTTTAAATCAGCCTTTTTTTCGTCTATTATGTTAATAATTTCCGAATATAAGCCGTACTGAGCCACCGAAGAGGGATATTCCGAGGTATTTATTAACATTTTGTTTATTTCCTTAAACTAATCCTTTAAGCAGTTTATGATATCCTCACAGCTTAAATCCCTATTTAAGTTAAAGCTCAAAAGCTCCCTTTCTCTTATTTCCCTGCCGGTCATACCGCTGTCCAATAATATCTTATAATACCAATATTTGTTTTTCGGGTTTATATGGGCAAAGCTTATGGCAGAGCAAGCCTTCGGGAAATCCTTGAGTTTTATATTGTCACCCTCGGGGGTGTCTGCTTCTCCGAATATAACCAAAAACAAATCCTTCATGTATGAAGGCCTTGTATAGCTCTCTATGTCTTTGCAATGCTCCGATGTGGAATATGTAAAGTTTTTGTACAAGTCATATTCATGATGAAGCATAAAATCAAAACGTGTATTTTTCGGCCCGAATGAATAAACCAATTCATTGTTTTTATTGTTTTCATCTCTTTTATTGAAAAAATATTTGTCGTCGATTATTTCGCCAATGCATTTTAAATTATCGGTTTCAACGCCGCATATTTTTATATAAATCAGCTCATATAAATTTAAAAGCACGTTTTAAGCACTGATAAATAAACAGATAGCGCTTAAAATCTCCCAAAGACAAATTTTTAAAGCTGCCGTTGTTTATGGCTTCATACTCCTCCGCCGTCAAAGGCATTTTTTCAAAGAAACCCAAAACCTCACACAAATACTCGCTTAATGAAAAGGTTTTTTCCATCATAATGGTTGTAACGCATAAAGGCTTATAATTACTTAATTCCAAGGTTATGCTTTGTATGTGGAAGCTGTCTGTTCTCGGTACAAACTCCTGCTTAATATATTTTTCACGGGCATCAAATATGTCTTTGTTTTTTCTTTTCAGCTTTGCTCTGTAAATCAGCTCATCAAGGCTAAATTCACGAGGCTGTTTTAACGTTTGAAGCAGCATATCAAATTCCATACTGCTTAAATTTTTATCGGCATAAACCTTATTATTTATTATCAAAATATGATTATAATTTGTTTTTTCGCCGATTGCCGGAAACCCTGTTAATGAATAATTGTAGGAGGAGGGAGAATAGTCATATAAATAATCACTCATCTCATAGTCGGCTTCGGTGTTTGTTATTTTCATATCATGTGATGTTATATGATGCAGACTACAGGTAAAACCCTCTATTTCCGGATTTGCCGCATGAATACGTCTTGTATTGCTGCGAATAACGGAATATTGGCTTAATGCGCATATATCCTTTAATTTATTTACCGGTCTGTCATCTGAAGGCGGCAGCTTAAAGACCTTGGCAGGCTCAAATTCTTCAGAGTCTTCGGGAACTCTTTCCATCTTCATTTCCTCAACTGCGGACATAGCTCTTATACGGCGTTCTTCTCTTTCCCTCTGCTCTCTTTTTTTGCGTTCGGTCTCCTTCTCTTCATCCTCTTCCAATGAAACAACACTTACGCCGCAAATTCTGTCGGGAAGTCTGTCAATATATGCGGTCCTATCCAAATAACAGTCGGAGCTTCCGTCTTCAATGTTTAACCTTAAATAATCACTATATTCCGAATATACATATATAGTTTTTTGTTCGATTTTAAGGCAAGAATTTTTGTTTCGGTTCGAAACCTTCTGTTTGACACAGGACGAAA
>JAJQBF010000168.1 GCA_021203425.1 Clostridiales bacterium
ATTATATAATTGTGTTGCATCGTCAATTTTAATTTTTTTGCACAATATTCATAAAAAATAAGGAATTGACAAGTATGCTGTTTATGTAGTATAATTTTATTGTAAAGAAATTACGAACGTTTTTTAAGCCTGTTTCTCATAAAAATTTCTTATTCCTAAAATTATCTTTTGCAACACAATTATATAATTTGTTGACTGACATAGTCTGCCTTGTTTTCAGAAATGACATATGGCAAATAAAAAACCGGCTCGGCAGCCGGTGTTTGTAATGAAATTATGAATTGTCTTTCTTTTTATGAAAAAAGTCATATACCGCCTCGGCGCTTCGCTTATCCATTCCTTCAACCGCCGTAAGCTCTTCGGGGCTTGCTTTTTTTATGCCTTCGATGTCGCCGAAATGTTTTATGAGCCGTTTCCGTCTTACTTCGCCGATTCCCTTAATGTTGTCCAAAACAGAGCGGAACTCTCTTTTTTCTCTGGAGCGGCGGTGATATTCGATGGCAAAGCGGTGAACCTCGTCCTGAATTCGGGTTACAAGCTTAAAGCCTTCGGAATTGGGCGGCAGAAGAACCTCTTTGTTATTATAGACAAGCCCTCTTGTTCTGTGCCTGTTGTCCTTGACCATTCCGCAGACGGGAACGTATATGCCCAACTTCTTAAGCGTCTGTTCCACAATATGGACGTGACCTTTTCCGCCGTCTATAAACAATACGTCAGGCAGAATGTTGAACTTGGGTTTATCCGTCTTTTCGGCTGTTTCCGTTTTATAGCGGTTAAACCGCCTTGTTATAACCTCTTCCATACTTGCGTAGTCGTTTGCACCGTAAACGGTTTTAATTCTGAATTTTCTGTAGTCGCTTTTCTTGGGCTTTCCCCCCTCAAAAACAACCATTGAGGCTACGGATTCGAAACCCTGTGTGTTTGAAATGTCGTATGACTCAATTCTGTTTATGTCAAAATCTGCCCCTATGGCTTTTTTGATTTCTTCCAAGGCACCGGTGGTTCTTCGCTGTTCACGCTTTATATCCTCTCCGAATTTATCGAGGAGAACAAGCGCATTTTCGTCAGCCAAACGGCAAAGCTTAAACTTGCTGCCTTTTTTAGGTGTGGCTATATTTACCTTTTGACCCTTGATTTCAGAAAGCCATTCTTCGATTACCGCTTTGTCACCTATTTCGACGGAGGTAAAAATTTCTTTGGGTATAAAGGGGGTTCCGCCGTAAAACTGCTTTATAAAGTTTTTAACTGTTTCCTCTCTGGAACATTCCTCGGGGTAGCTCAGCATAAAATGCTCTCTGCCCACAAGCTTTCCGCCACGAATAAAGAAAATCTGAACAACTGCATCTCCGTTTGCCCTTGCCGTTCCGATTACGTCTCTGTCGCAGTCCGCCATATCTTCAACAACCTGTTTTTCGCCTAATTTCTTAATGGCGGCTATGCTGTCACGAAGTTTGGCTGCCTTTTCAAACTCCCAGTCTTCAGAGGCTTTATACATTCTTTCTTCAAGGTCTTTTATAATTTTTTCCTGTCTGCCGTTTAAAAAATCTTCCACTCCGTCGGTGTGTATTTTGTATTCCTCTTCGGAAACCTTCCCCGTACAGGGCGCAAGGCATTTTCCTATATGATAATTAAGACAGGGGCGCTCCTTGCCTATATCCCCGGGGAATTTCTTTCGGCATCTTCTCAGCTGCCACACATTGTTTATGATTTCAAGATTTTCCTTAACCATAGCGGAGCTTGTGAATGGTCCGAAATATTTAGCCTTGTCTTTTCCCCTTGTTCTTGTCATAAAAACCCGGGGGAACATTTCGTTTGACGTCAGCTTTATATAAGGGTAGGTTTTGTCGTCCGTCAGCATTATGTTATATTTCGGGCTGTATTTCTTTATAAGATTGTTTTCCAAAATAAGAGCCTCAACTTCGGAATCGGTAACGATATATTCGAAAGAGGCAATATGGCTGACTATAGAACCTATCTTTACGCCCTTAAAGCCGGCTTGAAAATATTGGCGGACACGGTTTTTCAAAACCTTTGCCTTGCCTACATATATAACTACCTCGTTTTTGTCTTTCATTATATATACCCCCGGCTTTGAGGGCAGCTCTTTAAGCTCTTTTTCAAAATCAAACACAATCTTCACCTGTTTCTATGTTATTTATATAAAGTAGGGTAAAGTTCGGGACAGCCAAGCCCCGGCACCCCTCAGTCAGCGGAATAGTGGAAATTGTACTGTATGCAGTAAGTATACTTTTACGGTTCCGCAATATTTTCCGTTTCCAACGCTGACAGCTCCCCTTTTAAGGGGAGCCTTAGTTACATTATTTATGAGAAAAGCTCCAAAATATCTTCTTTTGTCATATTGTTTAAGAAACCCGTATCAAGTGTCAAAACCTCTTTGAAAAGCTGTCTTTTCTTCTGCTGAAGTTTAAGAATTTTTTCTTCTATTGTGTCTTTTGTAATAAGGCTGTAAACCTGAACTCTTTTAACCTGACCGAAACGGTGGGCTCTGTCTGAGGCTTGTTCCATTACCGCCGGGTTCCACCACTGGTCGAAGTGAATAACGATATCCGCTCCCGTAAGGTTAAGCCCTGTTCCTCCTACTTTAAGAGAAATAAGGAAGATACTTACGCTGTCGGAGGTGTTGAAAAGATTTACCCTTTCAAGACGTTTTTCCGCCGACACTGAGCAGTCAATATAATAATAGGGGACTCCCTTAAGGCCAAGGCTGTTTTTTATAATTTCAAGCATAGACGTAAACTGGGAGAAAATAAGAAGTTTATGCCCCTGTTCTAAAAATACGTCTATGTTTTCCATAAGATAGTTAAGCTTTCCGCTTTCTCCTGTGTAGTTGTTTACGAAAAGGGAAGGGTGACAGCAGATTTGTCTCAGTCTCGTTATTTCGCTTAATATTTTTATTTGGTTTATTTCGTTGTTTTTCAGATCGGCTCTTATTATGCCCCTTGCCTTAAGAAGTTCAGCTCTGTATAATTTTAACTGTTCATCTGTCATAAGTATATAACGGCAGGTTTCCGTTTTTTTCGGGCAAGTCTCTCAGAACGTCGCCTTTTTCTCTTCTCAGCACAAAAGGAGAAATCAGCTTTTTAAGCTCCTTCATTTTATCTCTGTCATTTTTAAGCATTATGGGCTTTTCAAAATTAAGGGAGAATTTTTTGTAATTTTCCAAATATCCCGGCATAACAAATTCGAAAACAGACCAAAGCTCGCTTAAATTGTTTTCGAAGGGTGTTTCCGTAAGCGCCAGCCGCACATCTCCCTTAAGGGAGGTTACCGTTGTGAAGTTTCTTGTGGTTCTGTTTTTTATAGCCTGCGCCTCGTCTGCTACAATAACGGCAAAATCCATTTTGCTGTATACGGCGAAATCACGCTTTAATGTTTCATAGGACGTAACAAAAATATTTGTATTATTCTTTAAAATATCCTGACGTTTTTCCCTGTTCCGTAAACAACCTCATATTTTAAGCCGCCGCCGTAGGTTTCAAGCTCTGCCTCCCAGTTAAAAATAAGAGAAGTGGGGCAGATTATAAGAGAGGGCTTTTCTTCTGTTTCATATTTACTGTTTAAATAGCTTATAACCTGTATTGTTTTTCCCAGACCCATATCGTCTGCCAAGATACCTCCGAAACCGCAGCTCCCTATAATTTTAAGCCATTCATAGCCTTCTTTTTGATAGCTGCGGAGAATGTTCCCGTAAAAATCGGGCAAAGTCAAATCACGGCTTTTAGGGTCGTTAAAGCGTTCTATAAGACTTCTTGACTCTTTGTCCATGCTTATAAGGTTTTTCTCGTGTTCGTCAAAAAGCCGGTCAAAAATCATAAGTCTGCCGGAATTTGTATAAAAGCTGCCTTTTTGGAGTTCCTTTTTGCTCAAATTAAACAGCCTTACAAATTTAATAAATATTTTGTTGTCGTCTATGCTTATAAATCTGCCGTCGGAAAAACGATAGTATTTCTTTTTTTCGTCATAAGCCGAAAGCAGTTCCTTAAGCTCGTCAAGATTTATTGTGGAAGTGTCAAAATCAATTTCAATAAGACTTCCTTCGTATCTTATACCTATGTTCAGGTTCTTTTCTGCGGATTTTCTTATTGTTTTAAGTTCATCGTTTAAAAATATATCCGTGTTTTTGCTCAGAGCATTTATGCCGTATTTAAAAAAATTAAAAATAAGTTCTTCTCTGAGCATTATAAAACCTTCGGAGCCGTTGTCGAAAAAGCCCATTCCCTCAAGAATAAGCTTGAAAACCGTTTCGGCTCTGTCGTTTCTGTATTCTCTGTAAGCCCTTTTGTCGTTATAATTTATTACAGTATCACCGTAAATAAATTTAACAAGACCGCAGATACCTCTGCCCTTAGGCTCAATATAAAGCTGTGCCCTGAAGGGGGTCATTGAAAGACCGTCAAAAACCTTTCCGGGGCTTTTAAGAAGGTCATATTTGTCGAGTGTGGGTATAACGTAGTCAACAAGACGGCTGAAATCTGCCGATTCGAAAACAACCTCCTTGCCGCCGGAAATGTTAAATACCGTTTCGATATCTTTAATAACACCGGCATATTCCGC
The DNA here is from genome assembly GCA_021203425.1 of Clostridiales bacterium. Classification (GTDB taxonomy): domain Bacteria; phylum Bacillota; class Clostridia; order Lachnospirales; family CAG-274; genus JAJQCI01. Next base: position 4,576 of record JAJQBF010000168.1, read on the forward strand.
CGAGGTTCTGTAAAATTTACTGCCGAGAAGAATATAGCCCCAAAGATTTGTTATGAAAACGGCGGAAATTTCGAAATCCTTCTTTAAAACAGCTTTTCCTTCCATTATGTCAACAGAGGTTCTTGCGTAAGGCTCACCGGTTTCCGCTTTCAGCTTTGTTTTCACTCCGTTTACCGAGGCATTTAGGCTGTTGTCTTTAAAAAGCTCGAAAAAGCTGTCGAGTGAGTTTCCGTTTAATATAAACCGGCTTTTGTCTTCGCTTAAATTAGACAGGGTAATATAGCCTGCCTTGATTTCCGAACAATTATAAATAAAATTTAAGATTCTTCTGCCTCTTCTTGTAAATCCGCTTATATTATAGCTGTATTCCTTATAGGCCTTTCCGTTGTTTCTGTCTATATCTATGGCAAACTCGAAAATATCTTCGATTTTCTTTTTTCTTTTTCCGTATTTTGAAATATAAAGCTCCATTTCCGCTTTTCCGTTTTCAAAATATAAATAAGGCTCAATATCAAGCCTTTCCTCAGCTGCCACACTGAGCTGTTTCATATCTTCAAGACGGCGCTTTTCAAAAAGATTTAAAAGATTTTTGGAGGCAACATAATTTGCGCTTAAATCGCCTGCCTGCTTACCTTTTGTTTTCATAAGCTCAAAAAGCAAAGCCGCCGTATGACGACAGCGATATTCAGAATCGCAGGTACACTTACAGGCGACGGGAGCGCCCTTTATATCAAATTCTACTTCGGTAAGATATTCTCTTCCGACTTTTCCCTTAATTTTTCCCGCAAACTTTATTTTTTCGCTGTCAACAAGCCTGACACCGGTTACCATTCCTTTTTCGGAGTCTTGTCTTCCGTAGAAAAACTCCTGACCGTCGCTTATAAATTGTCTTATTCCGAATTCAGTTAAATTAAGCTCCATTTTTTTCTCTCCCCCAAAACCGCATAAATTTGTAACAGTTCAGCCAAATCACCCGCAAAGCATCTGCTGACGCAGCCGGCGAGGCTAAATAACCTTGTCTTTCAGCTTTGTATAGTCACTTTTCGTAAAATCAGATTGATATAAAATCATTATACCACAAAGCGGAGTTTTGTTGTGTTACTTTTTGATTACATTTTTAAAAGCCCGAATAACGGTTATAATCGGAGCTTTATGGAAAACATGGGCAGGTGAATGCTTGCTTTTTTCGCCTTTTTAATGTAGAATTATATTTAAAGATAAAACGAAAGGGGGAACTGTACTTAAATGGAATATAAAACAAATGATTTGGCAAGACTTTTGGGGGTAACGACAAACACTATAAGGCGGTATGAGAAGAACAATTATACTATGCCTAAGAGAGATTCTTCAAATTACAGACATTACAGAGAAAATGATATTTTCAAAATAGCAATAATACGTCTTTGCAGGAAATACGGCTTTTCTCATGAAGAAATCGAGAAGACTCTTGACGGCAGCTTTGAAGATGTTTTGGAAATATATAAAAACCGCCTTGAAGAAACGGAAAAAGAGATTGAAAGACTTACACTGGCAAAGGAGTGGCTTTCGGAAAACATAAACAGTATGGAGGAGAACGCCGAAACGGGGGAAAGTTTCCGTCTGGGGCGGGCGAAGGAAATGAAATATGTTATTTTCAGCAACGGAGAAGTTTTTCTTAAGGAAGAAGAAAGACTTCGAATTATAAACAGGTTTATGTATGATACCCCGACTGTTTATATGGTTCAGCTATGGAATATAAACGACATATTAAAGGGCAGATTTTACCCTCCGCCAAACGGCTGGGCAATAAAATCGGAAGACATAAAAACCGCTCTTAATAATGAAACCGATATAGACAGCAAGTACATAAAAACCTACTCCACCGGAGACTGTATTTTCGGAATTATGAAAAAACACCCCAAGAATTTTGACCCTTCCGACAGACATACAAAAATATCGGCTGAATTTTTCAAATCCGCTCTTGAATATATGGCTGAAAATAATCTTGTTCCGAACGGAAACCCTATAGGTATTGTGGAAAATTCTCTTTCAAAAGATGCATATATAAATGTATGCATACCGGTAAAACCCAAAACCGACCGCAGCTGATAAAACTGCGGTTTTTAAATTTTTGTATATATTAAACAAAAAAGCTGTTGACTCTGACATAATGTCACACTGTATTATATATACAGGCAGATTTTTTTTAAAACCGGAAAGGAGAAAATTATGTATGAAATTTAAAAGAATGTTAAGTCTTTTAACGGCGGCTGTTATGGCGGCAAGTACGTTTACCGCATCGGGCTTAGGTCTTACGGACGTTTCTGCGGAAGAAACTGCAGCTGTATATAACTTTGCCGAAGACAGTGTAACAGATGCTGTAAACCTTAACGACGGAACCGTTCCCGTTTACAGCGAAGAAACGGGCTATGGCTTTGTTTCAACAACAAGCAGTATGCCGGAGAGAACCGTCAGCACAGACAACATAAAGTGGACATCTGAGGGCTTTATGATTACCGAAGACGGCTCCGGCTCTTATCTTCACAATACAAACACATCAAACTACAACTACGGAGGTCTTGTTTTCAGGGCAGACGTACCTACGGGCAGCTACCGCTTAACCGTTGAGGTTTCAAACGGTTCAACAAGCTCCGATACGACAGTTGTTCCTACAGGAATGCAGTCTTCCAGAATAACATCTTCTTCCTATTGGGACAGCGCAAAGAAAGTACCTGTTCAGCATTATGCAAAGTGGACTGACTCAACAACCTGAACATATGACTATGTTACAGGCGAGCCTTTCATAGAGTTTGAAATCGAACCTACGGCTATGGCTACATCATCTTCAAGCAAAACCGTCGGTGTTAAGTCAATTAAAATTGAAACACTGGAAAACAATACTGTTTCAGAAGGGGATATTCCCTCGGTTTTCGTTTTGGGAGATTCAACAGAGAAAACCTATACATTTGAAGAGGCAGGAATGAGCGGCTGGGGGCAGATTATAGGCAGTATGTTTGATGAAACAAGAGTAAACGTTGTAAACTATTCAATGGGCGGACGTTCAATGAAGACAATGTATACCGAAAATCGTTTTAACGATGCTCTTCTTACAGCAAAACCGGGAGACTATATTTTGATTCACTCTGCTCACAATGATGAATCAACAGGAGACTCCGCAGGTCCCGAGGCACATTTCGGAAGAGGCTCCACAACGGCAACCTACACAAGATGGTTAAACGATATTTATATTCCGGCTATACTTTCAAGAGGGGCAGTGCCTGTTCTTGTTACACCTATGCCCAGAACATCAGCCGGAAAGTATACAAGCGGTTTCAGTCCGGATTCACCCGCTCTTATGAAGGCAGCCGCAGCGGCAAACGATGATGTATATCTTGTAGACCTTTATGAAAATGCCAAGGCATATATTGACGAAATGGGAACAGCCCAGACACTGGCTATTTATATGTCAATAGAAGCCGGCGAATCCCCGGGAAAGACAAACTCCGGCTCTTACGCAAACGGTCACCCGGACAACAAGGTTGACGGAACACACCAGAAAGAGGCGGCAACAAAGGTTTGGAGCAAAATCATAGCAGAAGAAATTTACGCTCAGAAGAGTGACCCGACTATGGGAATTTTAGCCGGCTGTCTCAAAGACGAAGTTCAGGCTGCCTGTGTTTCCGGCGACTGGAACACAGTATTCCCGGAATGGACAGACGATGTTACCTATGCCAAGAGCGGCGACGGAACAGCCGAAAATGACCCTACATATTACAGAAACCAGATTGAAAAGCTTCTCCAGTTAGGTGTTATGTTTAAAACAGACGGCAACAACTTCAGTCCTCTTGAGGCTATGAATACAAACGACTTTATAAGCTCCCTCTGCGCTGTTTGGGGTCTTGACCTGACAGATGCAAGCGTAAAGGCGGTATTTGAGCCTTATTTCAAATCGGGAACGCTTATAAGAGAAGAAATGGCGGCTATTATACTTGACGCTTATGTTCTTCGTTTCGGTCTTGATTCAGAGGGCGCTTACAATAAGCCTGCTTATATGACAGACTATAACGGTTCAACAGTTTCCCCCGACGACCCCACCTATGACCCTAACTTAACAGGCGAAGACGCTCAGTATTATCCCCTTGTAGGCTGGGGTAACTTAACCGACAAGAAAGATATTTCTCTTGAATATGCCGAAGATGTTTATGATGTTTATAACTTAGGTCTTATGAGAAGTGAAAGCGGCATTGAAAGAGGAAAAATGGTAAACGGAACACTTTTCGAACCCAAGGCAGAGGTAACAAGAGCCAAAGCCGCTAAGGAATTATGGTTCCTTTGGGTATTGGGTCAGACAAATGTTCTTGAAGAAAACCAGATTTTAACAGTTACAACAGACGGCACAAACTATGTAAGCCCTGTTTATACAGCTGTTTCCTACACAGCTCCCACATATGAATTTTCATCTGTAAATATAGCAAATGACGGTTCCTTAAGCGTTGAACTTCTCGACACAACAGGAGCCTGAACAGCGGCAGTTCTTAACATAGCTATTTACAATTCAGATGGAACCGCAAAAGATACAAAAACCTATTCTGTAAACGGCAGCGGCACTGTACAGGGTATTGATATTACTCTTTCAACAGGGGAATATGTTGTTATGACAGTTACCGCCGCTGACGGAACAGCCTTAAGTGCCGAAAGAACGGCAGTCTGCACAGAACTTGTTGTTCCGGCACGTTCCTACACAGCCGAAACAGTGGCAGGAATTAAAAACGGTACTCTTGCCCTTACAAATCTTTCGGAAGGAACTGAAGAAGAGACGGGTTCGGTAAGTCTTTCCGCTGACCTTGCCGATGACGATTCGGTATTTTGGACAGCTTCCGCAGACGTAACCGGCGGAACATATATTTATACACAGGCTGAAAACGGCTGTGATCTTGTTCCTACCTGTGATATGACATTTACAAAATCTTCACAGTCGGTAGTGGATCAAAGCTTTACGGGCTATGTTGCCCATTCAAGCACAAACGGTTATCTTGCCTCTACAGGCAGAGAGCGTTCCGGCTTTACATTTACTCCTGCCTCTGACGGTGTTTTGACAGCCTATGTTTCAAACTTAGGCGCAAATAAAAACTTTGTCATTATAGATGACACCGAAACATCAGAGACAAAGGCGCTTGTTTCAAGCCAGACACCTACTGTTTTATCAGGAAACACAAGTATTTCCGCAGCCGTAACAGCAGGCACAACCTATTATATAGGCGTTCTCGGTTCTAAGGGCAGATATTTGGGAATTTCCTTCTCACCGGGCGCTCCAGTTGTTTCCGTTCTTGCCAAGAGCGGTGAAACAGTACAAATTACGGCGACACCCAACGACGGCTATGTTGTGGAATCGGTATCGGCAGCAGACTCAGAGGGAAATGCAGTTGAGCTTACAATGAATTCATCTAAAACGGTTTCAACCTTCATAATGCCGGAGGCTGACGTAACAATTACGGCAAGCTTTATTCAGGGAGAAAGCTCCGACGACCCCGGCGAAGAACCCGAAGAACCGGCTTATGACGGCTTAATCGGCGACGTGGATAATAACGGAGTTTTAACGGCTAATGACTGTGCGGCACTTCTTCACTTTGTTCTTACAGGTGAAAAGAAAGATAATTGGAACACAGATTCGGAGGCAGCCGACACAGACGGAAACGGAGATTTAGGCGCTGCAGATGCGGCACAGATTCTCTCAAAGGTTCTTAATTCCTCATATAAATTCAGTATAGAAGAATAAAATAACCCTCTTTACTTTATTATTTATAAGGGCTGCTTTGCTGTTAATAACGGCAGGGCGGCTCTTTTGCCTTTTAGGGCGGCGAAAAGCCCCGAAGTGTAAAAATTCGGGGCTTTGGAATTTTGAAAATTTATTTTACGTATGTTACAACATCATCAAAGCTGTTTCTTTCCGTCGGAGACGTTACTTCGTCGGCTGAAAGAGAAGTGTCTTCTTTTCCTACTATTAAAACTGCGCCGCAGACCATATCCTCGGGAATTTCAAGGGTTTCGTGATAGTCGGAGTTTATAAGGCTGCAGGGAGAGGTTAAAATTTTTGTTCCGTAGCCCAAAACATTTGCCGTCAGCGCCATACTCTGACAGGCAAGACCTATGTTGAAGTCGTTGTCTTCCGTTTCGGAAATTATAATTACAAGGGGTGCGCTGCCTATGTCGGCTTTGGCTAAATTTGTTTTTGCGCCTTCGGGCATATTTGCCGACATTGTTTCACTGATTTCGGTTATTATGTCTTTGTTTGTAAGTGCCGTAAAGTGCCACGGCTGTGAATTCATTCCGCTGGGAGAATTTATTCCGGCTGTCAGAATTGTTTCTATGTCTTCGTCCGTTACAGCCTCGTCTGTGTAGGCTTGGGTTGTTGCCGAATCTGTTAAGATGTTTAAAACACCGGCGGTTTCGGCGGCTGTGTCTTTTTCTTCGGCATTTTCTTCGGTTTTAATGTTTTCCTGTGCTGTTTCCTCTGCCGAAGACGTACCTGTGTTTCCGCAGGCTGCCTGTGACAGGGCAAGACTTAAAGCAAGAAATAACGGCAGTAATTTCAATTTTTTCATAGGTTTCCTCCTTGTGTGTATATTTCTTTTATTTTACATTG
>JAJQBF010000122.1 GCA_021203425.1 Clostridiales bacterium
GTTGTATAGGCTTATAAAATTTACTTTTATACATTATAACCCCTTATGCGATTTTTTGCAACAACTAATTTATATTTGTTTCATCTGTTCTGTTTTCGGCTTTTCTTTTTGCTTCCTTTTCAACATTCATATTTTCCTTTTGACGTCTTGCCTTAAGCTCTTCACAGATATCATTCCAGCTTAAGTTTTTTTCAGCCATAAGAACCTCTATGTGAAAAAGAACATCGCATATTTCGCCTATAAGTTCGTCCTTGCTGTTACCTTTTGCGGCAATTATAACCTCAGTGGTCTCCTCACCTATTTTTTTGAGAATTTTATCCTCGCCTTTTTTGAAGAGATAGCTTGTATATGAGCCTTCCGAGGGATTTTTTCTTCTGTTTAAAATTACATCAAACTCCGTAATAAGAGCATTTCCCAAATCTGTCATAAAAATTCTCCTTTTTATATATTAATTTTTCTGTAAAAGCAGGAATAGCTGCCTGTGTGGCAGGCGGTGCCTTCTTGTTCTATTAAAAGCAGAAGTGTGTCGCAGTCACAGTCGAAACGAATTTCTTTTACGTGCTGAAAATGACCGGAGGTTTCACCCTTGAGCCAAAGAGATTGTCTTGAACGGCTGAAATAGGTGGCTTTGCCTGTTTCAATTGTCAGCCTGAGGCTTTCTTCGTTCATATATGCCAGCATAAGAACCTCGCCTGTTTTGCAGTCTTGAGCTATAGCGGGAATAAGACCCTGTGAATCAAATTTGAATTTTATATTATCAAAATTACAGCCTGTAATCGTTGTTTTCATATTGTCACCCTTTTTAAGAAAGTCTGACGGGAATTCCCCGTTTGTCAAGATATTGTTTTAAATCCTTTATGTCCATCTCACGATAATGGAAGAGGGAGGCTGCCAAAGCCGCTTCGGCTCCGCCTTCCGTTAAAGCATCGTAAAAATGTTCCTTTGTGCCGGCGCCGCCGGAGGCAATAACGGGAATTTTAACAGCTGAGGAGATTGCTTTTGTCAGCTCAATGTCATAGCCGGCTTTTGTTCCGTCACAGTCCATACTTGTGAGAAGAATTTCTCCGGCGCCTGCTTTCTCAGCTGTAACAGCCCACTCTACGGCGTCACGGCCTGTGTTTACTCTGCCACCGTTTAAGTATACGTCAAAGCCGCCGCCTTCACGTCTTTTGGCATCTATGGCAATAACAACACACTGACTGCCGAAACGAAGAGCCGCCTCGGTAATAAGCTCGGGGCGCTTAAGAGCGGCTGAGTTTACTGAAATTTTGTCTGCGCCGGCTGAAAGAATTGCTCTGAAATCCTCTACTGTTCTTATACCGCCGCCAACGGTTAGGGGTATAAAGACCTGTTCGGCTGTTCGTGAAACAACGTCAAGCATAATATTTCTTGCGTCAGACGAGGCGGTAATGTCCAAAAAGACAATTTCATCCGCCAGGCTTTTGTTGTACATTGCGGCAACCTCAACAGGGTCGCCGGCATCTCTTAAATTTACAAAATTTACTCCCTTAACAACCCTTCCTCTGTTTACGTCAAGGCAGGGGATAATTCTTTTTGTCAGCATATTTTATTACCTCGTATATTTTTCTATAACTTCTGAAAGATTAACGGAGCCGTTGTAAAGGGCTTTTCCAATTATAACACCATAGGCGCCTGTTTTGTAAACATTTTCAATATCTTTAAGGCTTGAAATTCCTCCGGAGGCTATTATGTTAAGCCCTGTTTTTTCTATCATTTCTTTTGTTGCTTCTATATTCGGTCCCGTCATCATTCCGTCCTTTGAAATGTCTGTGTAGATTACTGTTTTAATGCCGAAGGCTTTCATCTTAAGGGCAAGGTCAACAGCCTTAATTTCGGAAACCTCCTGCCAGCCGGAAATTGCCGCAAAACCGTTTTTGGCATCAATGCCTACGGCAATTTTTTCGCCGTATTTTTCAACGGCTTCTTTGACAAGCTCCGGATTTTTGACAGCTGCTGTTCCTATAATAACTCTGTCGGCACCGGCTTCTATTCTCCCGTCAACATCGGCAAGAGTTCTGACACCGCCTCCTGTTTGAATTCTTATGTCAAATTTGGCTTTAATATCTTTTATAATGTCTGTTACATAGCTTTTGCCGTATCTTGCGCCGTCGAGGTCTACAATGTGGAGGTCATTGCTTTTGCATTTTACCCAGTTTTCGGCTGCTGCGGCAGGGTTGTCGTTAAATACGGTGGATTTGTTATAATCTCCCTGTATAAGTCTGACAGCCTTTCCTCCTAAAACGTCTATAGCGGGAAATATTCTCATTTTGTGTTCCGTAATTCCTTTCAAAATTTATTTTTACCCCTGTTTCAGGACAATTGGAAATTGTCCTGAAACAGGAGTGGGGTGAGGGGGAGCCACCTGCCACGCCTTGGGGCACGGCAGACGGCTCCCCGCAAGCCTCAGTGTTTCGGTTACAACTCAGTGATTATCAGTGTTTTTATAAACGGAAAGATTGCCGAAAGGTACAGGTGTAACGGTAAAATTGTATTTTGCGTCAAATCCACTCACAGGCTATTGTGGGAAGAGTGTTATGCCGGGCGGCATAACATAAACCCTTTGCACAGCACAAACCGCCTGAAATGTCAAGGACGCACAGCGCTCCGTATTATCCTTGACATTTCAGGCGGTTTGTGCTACCTCACGGGCGCCGTCCAAGCACACTGCTTTTACTGCTTTTGCTTGATTTGCCTGACATTTGCTCTCTTTTGTCGCAAATGTCAGGCGGAGAGTGGTGAGGGGGGAGCCACCTGCCACGCCTTGAGGGCACGGCAGACGGCTCCCCGCAATTCTCAGTATTCCGTTACAACGCAGTGCTTATAAACTGTATAAACTTACTTAAGCGATGCAAAATTTCTCAAAATCTGAAGTCCGGTGTCGCCGCTTTTTTCGGGGTGAAACTGCAGGGCGAAAATATTGTCTTTTTGTACAGCTGCCTGAATTTCTTTTCCGTAAAATGTTGTGGCGGATACAACAGGAGCATCTGTTTGAAGATGATAAGAGTGAACAAAATAAACATAAGGGCTTTCGGAAAGACCGCCGTAAAGAGGCTCTCTCATTGTAATATTTAAGTTGTTCCAGCCTATTTGGGGAATTTTAACCTCTTCAGGCAGTCTTACAACCTCTCCGGGAATAAGCCCCAGCCCTTTAAATTCGCCGTTTTCATAGCTTTTGTCAAAAACCATCTGCATACCCAGACAAATACCGAGAAAATATTTGCCTTGTTCTACAGCTTTATAAACAGTTTCATCAAAGCCTAAATTTTTTAAAGTGTTCATAGCGTCTTCGAAGGCTCCTACCCCCGGAAGAACGATTTTACCGCAGTTTTCAAGCTCTTTAGGGCTTTTTGCTATAACAGCCTCCTGCCCGATAAACTGAAAAGCCTTTTGAACACTTCTTAAATTTCCCATTCCGTAATCTATAATTCCAATCATTATTCAAGCATTCCTTTTGTAGAAAGTGTACCCTTTATTCTTGGGTCGACAGTAACGGCAATATCAAGAGCCTTGCCGAAGGCTTTAAAAATACCCTCTGCCATATGGTGGTTATTTGAGCCTCTCAAAACCTTTATGTGAAGATTCATACCGCAGTTTGAGCTTACGGCTCTGAAAAATTCTTCAATCATTTCGGTATCGAACATACCTAAAGTAGGTACGGTAAAATCAGCCTCATATACAAAGACATCTCTTCCGGATAAATCAAGGGAACAAAGAACCAAAGCCTCGTCCATGGGGATTATTGCACAGCCGTAACGCTTAATTCCCGCCTTATCTCCCAAGGCAAGAGCTATGCATTTGCCCAAAACAATGCCTACGTCTTCAACAGAGTGATGACAGTCAACCTCTAAATCTCCGTCGCAGTTTATATCAAGGTCAATAAAACCGTGCTTTGAAATGTGTGTGAGCATATGGTCGAAAAAGCCTATGCCCGTTGATATGTTTGATATTCCGGAACCGTCTAAATTAAGGCTCATATCAATTTTTGTTTCGTATGTACTTCTGCTTAAATCAGCACTTCGGCTCATACAAAAACCTCCTTTGTGTGTTTGGGTATATAGTTTCGGTTCAGCCTTTGTCAAGCCTTACTTTAACAGAATTTGCGTGACCTGTAAGTCCTTCGGACTCTGCAAAGCCTATTGTATCCTCGCCTAAATTAAAAAGTGCATCTTTCGAAAATGAAATAAGGCTTGATTTTTTAATATAATCGTCAATAGAAAGGGGAGAGAAGAATCTTGCTGTTCCTCCCGTAGGCAGAACGTGATTGGGTCCTGCCATATAATCTCCCAAAGGCTCAGGGCTGTAGTGACCCATAAATATTGCTCCGGCGTTTTTTATATATCTGAGAAGTGAAAAAGGCTCTTTTACAGACAGCTCCAAATGCTCCGGAGCTATTTTGTTCGCCAAATCACAGGTTTCCTCTATGTCGGAAACAAGAACAATACCGCCATAATTATTGAGAGAAGAAAGTATGATATCTTTTCTTTCAAGCTTTTCTGTCTGTTTGTAAATTTCTTCGTTTACATCTTCCGCCAGTTTTTCACTTGTGGTGATTAAGATTGCAGAAGCAAGCTCGTCATGCTCCGCCTGTGATATTAAATCGGCAGAGACAAAAACGGGGTCGGCACTTTCATCTGCCACAACTAAAATCTCACTGGGACCGGCTACGGAATCTATATTAACATAGCCGTAAACACTTCTCTTGGCGAGAGCAACAAAAATATTTCCGGGACCTACAATTTTGTCAACAGCCGGAACACTTTCCGTTCCGTAGGCAAGAGCGGCTATGGCCTGTGCACCGCCAACCTTAAAAATAATATCTGCACCGGCTATATCTGCAGCCACAAGAGTATTAGGCGGAACCTTGCCGTCTTTTCCGGCAGGTGTTGTCATAACGATTTTTTTAACTCCGGCTACCTTTGCGGGAATAATATTCATAAGTACGCTTGAAGGATAAGCTGCCTTTCCGCCGGGAACATAAACCCCGACTTTTTCAAGGGGACGAATAAGCTGACCTAAAATTTCACCGTTTTCGGTTGGTTCAAACCAGCTGTTCAGCTTTTGTTTATTATGGTAAGCGGAAATTCTTTCAGCTGCTTTTTTCATAATGGAAATAAGTTTATCACCGACAAGGCTGTAAGCCTCCTTAATTTCCCCTTGGGAAACAATAAAATTTGTTTCGCTTACGTCAAAACCGTCAAATTTTTTTGTATATTCAAATACAGCCTTGTTTCCGTTTTCCTTTACGTTTTTTAAAATTTCGTTAACTGTCTCCTGATAGCTGCCTTCCTCCTGCTTTGAACGGTTAAGAAGTCTTTCCGCAAGTTTTTTTCCGTTTTCGTCATCATATCTTATAATTTCCAAAGTCTTCTCACACCTCAATTTCCTTTAAACCCTTTATAATTTCGGTTATTCTGTCATGTTTCATTTTCATACTTACCCTGTTTACGGCAAGTCTTGCGGAAAGAGGGCAAACCTCCTCCAAAACCTCCAAGCCGTTTGCCTTAAGGGTTGAGCCTGTTTCAACTATATCCACGATAACATCGGCAAGCCCCACAATAGGCGCCAGCTCTACAGAACCGTTCAGCTTTATAAATTCAACAGTCTGGTGTTTTTTATTAAAATAATAATGCTTTGCAACATTTAAATATTTTGTGGCGACCCTTAAATTGTTTGAGTTAAGCTTATCTGCTGCCTCGGGTTTTCCGGCAACGGCAAAGCGGCACTTTCCGAATCCCAAATCCATAACCTGATAGAGATTTTTGTGTTCCTCCAAAAGGGTATCAAGACCGACAATTCCTATGTCTGCCGCTCCGTGTTCCACATATGTGGGCACGTCCTGAGCTTTTGCAAGGAAAAATCTGCATTTTATATCTTCATTTGTGAAAATCAGCTTTCGGCTGTTTTCCTTCATTTCCTCACAGTCAATTCCTATTTTCGATAAAACGTCCATAGCCTTTTCGGCAAGTCTGCCCTTAGCAAGGGCAAAAGTTAAATATTCCATTTTTTAATCCTCCGCCCCTAAAAGCTCGGAAATTTTTACAATAGCTTCCTCGCCTTCGCTAATGTTATACAGCTCTGCATTTTCGTTGTCTATAAAATAAATTATACCGCCGAAACCGTTTTTTTCGGCATATTTAATTCCGTCTTCAATTCCGCCGTAAAAATTTTCTATGTTCATTCCGCCTTTTCTCAGCTTTATTCCTGCTGAAAGAGCTGAATTTTTACCCTCGGGGGAATAAAGAAGAAGAGTATCGGCTTTCTTTTTCTTAACCTTTACTCCCTTAGCCTCAAGAAGGGGAGCAAGCTCGTCAATTTTAAGGGCAAAGCCCACAGCCGAAAAATTACTTTCGAAGTTAAGGGAAAGCTTGTCATAGCGTCCGCCGCTTAAAATAGAATAGCCGCAGCCCAAAGTGTAGCCTCTGAAAATAATTCCCGTATAATATTCAAGCTGGGGCACGATTCCCAAATCAAAGCAGACATATTTATCAAGACCGCAGCCCTTTAAACAACTGCATATTTTCTGCATATATTCCAAAGCCCTTAAAGGCTTGTTGTTTTTGAATATTTTTTTAGCCTTTTCAAGAACTTCACTTCCGCCTAAATAGAGGGGAAGATTACAGAGAAATTCTTTAATTTCATTATTTATATCAAGATTTTCTATTATTTCGGAAACCATTACATAATTTTTGTCAATAATGGCTGTTTTGATTTCCTTCGCCGTAATTTCCGAAACACCGGCCTCATCTAAGGCGCCCTCCAGAAATTCGGCATGACCGATGTCTATTTTAAAACTGTCAAGACCTAAATTCAAAAGGCTGCTGATGGCGCAGATTAAAACCTCACAGTCGCCGTTTATACCGGCTTCGCCTAAAAGTTCAATTCCGCCCTGAGTAAATTCTCTCTGTTTGCCCTGATTTTTTTCGTTATATCTGAACATATTTTCAATATAATAAAATCTCAGGGGCAAATCTTCGCTTGAATAAGCCGTTGCGGCAAGGCGGCATATTGCCGGAGTCATATCGGAACGCATAACAAGAATATCCCCCTCACGGGATAAAAAGCTGTATCTTTCAAGACCCACATCAGAGCCGACTTCGGTAAAAACCTCGGAAAATTCAAGAGCAGGTGTGTTTACCCTTTTATATCCGTTGCTGATGAAGGTTGTTTCTATAATTTTTTCAATTCCTTTTTTGTAAGCATATTCTTCGGGCTTAAAATCCCTGACACCCTCGGGTGTATGTAATCTTTTGTTTATCATATAAAATCTCCCTTTTACATAATAAATGGTTTTAAGGTGATATTTTTTCTACAATTATATTATTATTATGTTATTTTGTCAATCAGTTTTGTAAGACAACTTTCAAATCTGATGTCGTCTTCCTTTTTCCTTTTGGGAATATGGGTGCTTCGTCCGCCGCTCTTCCTTACCTGACGGCCTATGTGGCGTCTGAAAAGCATACCGTCTATATTTTCGTGAGTATAAAGAAAACCGTTTTGGTTGAGAACATAGACGTTTTTGCTGAGACACATTGCCGCAAGACCGTAGTCTTGGGTTATAACAATATCTCCGGTTTCGGCACGGTTTATAATAACAAAATCGGCGCTGTCAGCCCCTTTTGTAACGAATATGGTTTCACAGTCCTGCTTTTCGCTGTAGTGGGCTGTGTCGCATATAAGTATAACGGGAATATTATATTTTAAACCTGTTTTTATAACAATATCGGTAACGGGACAGCCGTCGCCGTCTATAATAAGTTTCATATAAACACCTTCAAACATATAAATACAATAATATGCAGTAAATAAGCCCCGTAAAAGAAATATCTCGGTTCTTTTCCCCTTTTTCCGTTATATAAAACAGGCAGAAACCAGCCGAAACAGCTGAACAGCCAAAAGGCAGTATAAAAGCTTACGGGGTATAAATACTTTGCCCATTTAACCGTAAATATGAGAACGGTGGAAATTATGACAGCCGGTTTGCTTTCGAACAGATAATATGCAAATATAAGCAAAACTCCGTAAAGCCCGTAGTCTAAATCAAAAAAATCAAGAACGGCTGAAACGCAAAGAAGACAACAGATTTTTGCGGCAGGTTTCTTTCTTAACTCCTTTAAATTGAAGATGTAAATCAAAACGGCGCCGGAAAGAAGAGTCCAAATAATATTCATATCTTCTGTAAAGCTTATATTGCCGTTAAAGCATAAATCATAGGGAATTTCGCAGACTGCCGCCAAAAGCCCAAGTCTGAGCATATATTTTTCCAGTGAATGTGTCTTTCTGCAGCCTTCGGCAATCATAAAGGCAAAAGCAGGAAAAGAAAATCTGCCTATAAACCTAAACCATTTGGGTATAGCTTCCGGAAACAGATAAGCCGAGTGGTCGAAAAGCATAAATATAAAAGCGGCGATTTTGATTTGAAACCCTGTCATATATTTTCCTCCCGTAAATAACTATACCACCAAAAGAGCCGAAAATCAAGCCTTTTACAAGGGTTTGAATCTATTTGTTTTATATAATGTCCTGAAAAACAAAAAGGCTGTTCTTCGAAAGATTCTTTTCGAAAAACAGCGAGAAATGAAATACGGCTTAAGAATATTTTATAAGCAAAAGAACAAACCTCGGGGCATTGTTCTGAGAATCGGCTGTCAGCTCGGAAAAAGCATTTCTTACGGACTGATTCAGAAAATCCGCCATAAGACTTCTGTAGGTTTCTGTATTCTCAAGTTCTCCGAGAATTGCCTTTTTAAGCTCGGAAGAGATAAAGCCTTTCGAAAACTTCTTCTCAGGGCTTTCTGTTTCCGGCTTAAACCTTTCTCCCTTAAAACGATAATACATTTCATCAAGCATCTTTAAGTGTTTATTTTTGACAATCAAAATATCATTCAGAAGGCTTTTATCTTCATCGTCAATAAGATTATCATAAAAGCCGGCATAGCGGCAAATTTCATTTTTTGTTATATTCCGCTGAACTGTCATAAGGCTTATAATTTCTTCATTTATGGCAGGCAGTGAATTTTCCGTTATATTATTCTCCATGACTTATCCGCTCCCAAAGCATATAATAAAAAGCTTATGCAAAGGAGAATAAAAAAATACCCGGCAGACTGACAAATCTGCCGGATAAAACGTTTTATTTCATTTATTTTCCCAAAGCTTTGTTTACCTTGTCATATGTATCTGTAAGTTTCTTATCCGGTTCGGGAGTTAAAAGACTTACAACAACAATTACGGCGAGGGAGATTATGAAAGCGGGAAGAAGTTCATAAATATCGAGGATAGTTCCTGCGAACTGAACTCTTATGACAAACTTCCATACGAATACCATAATTCCGCCGGCAACAAGCCCTGTAACGGCACCGTATTTATTGGCTCTTCTCCAGAAGAGAGAAACAAGCATAAGAGGACCGAAGGCTGCGCCGAAACCTGCCCAGGCAAATGAAACGATTCTGAAAACATTGCTGTCGGGGTTCCAAGCAATAACAAGAGCAATGAGAGCAATAACGATAACCGTAACTCTTGCGGCTAAAATAGTTTGTTTTTCGCTGAGCTTTATACCGAAAATATCGCCCATTATGTTTTCGGAAACAGAAGACGATGCTGCCAAAAGCTGTGAATCGGCTGTTGACATTGTACAGGCGAATATACCGGAAAGGATTATGCCGGCGAAAATCATAGCTATAAAGCCGCAGTCTTTAATAATAGAAGCTAAATAAATCAAGATTCTTTCCGAGTCAAAGCTGTCTGCTGTTACTACTCCGTCAAGAGAGCCGTTTGTATAAACAGTATAGCCTATAACACCTATAAATACGGCAACTGCCATAGAAATGAATACCCAAACGGTAGCGATTCTTTTGCAGGTTTTGATCTGTTCTTCGTTCTTTGATGCCATAAATCTGAGGAGGATATGGGGCATACCGAAGTAGCCTAAGCCCCAGGCAAGTGTAGAAACGATTGTAAGAAAACCGTAGGGTTTAACCTCGCCGCCGCTTAAACAGTTTGTAAGTGAAAGCATCCATTCTTCTGCCTTTGCGTTAGCCATAGCGGTATCCAAGCCACCGGCAAGACTTACACCGAAGAATAAAACGATTATAAGGGCAATTGACATAAAGATACTTTGGATAAGGTCGGTTGTACTTGCCGCAAGGAAACCGCCGAGGCTTGTGTATGCAACAATAAAGATTGCACTGAAAATCATAGCCGGAATATAGCCTACGCCGAAAAGGCTTGAAAAAAGCTTTCCGCAGGCGGAAAAGCCCGATGCTGTGTAAGGAATGAAGAAAATAACTATAATTACAGCAGCAAGACCTACTAATGCTTTTGAGTCAAAACGGTTTGAGAAAAAGTCGGGAAGAGTTATTGACTTTGTTTCGGCGCTGTAGCGTCTTAATTTTTTGGCAACAATGAGCCAGTTTAAATATGTACCTATGCCTAAGCCGAGAGCCGTCCAGAAAGGCTCGGCGATACCTGAGGCAAGAGCAAGCCCCGGCAGACCCATAAGCAGCCAGCTTGACATATCGGACGCCTCTGCACTCATAGCCGTAACGAAAGATCCTAATGATCTTCCGCCTAAATAAAAGTCGTCTGAGTTTTTGTTGTTTCTGGAGTAATAGTAGCCTATGGCCAGCATCATTATCAAATAAAGAATAATGACAACTAATACTCCGATTGTTGAACCTGTCATATTGATTCCTCCTAAAATAAAAAATAAAATAGATATGAAATATAAAAACAAGCCTATTATAACATATTTAAACATTTCGGCCAAATATTTTTTTCATAAGTCAGATTATGCAGCCGGCGGAGGGACGGTAAAATTTTTTTATTTAGCTATTGAAAACATAAGTGATTTGGTATAAAATAGTATAAGGCACATTTTACTTTTATATAATGATTGGCTTAAGGAGATAAACTATGTTAGGGAAAAACAGTATTGTGTTTATTATAGTTATGCTGTCGGGGCTGATTATAGGGGGCTTTTTGGGAGACGTGGCTTCGGGAATTTCCGGGCTTAGCTTTCTGAATTACGGCCAGGAAGTGGGGCTTACTTCACCCCTTGTTTTAGACCTTATTATAATAAAGCTGCAGCTTGGCTTGACATTAAAATTTACAATTGCAGGTATAATAG
>JAJQBF010000062.1:0-7384 GCA_021203425.1 Clostridiales bacterium
GATATAGCTTTTAGCTATAGGAACGTATATTTTTTTTGAATTAGACATATACCTGTGTTTAGTTTAAAATATAAAGAGATATACTATAATGCAAAAGAAGGAATGTTGACTATGCCGATAAAAGTTCAGGATAATCTCCCTGCTAAAAATGTTTTGGAAAATGAAAATATATTTGTTATGACGGAAAGCAGGGCCATGGGGCAGAATATCCGTCCCCTTGAAATACTTATTTTAAATCTTATGCCCAAAAAAGAAGAAACAGAGGTTCAGCTTTTAAGACTTTTAAGCAATACCCCTCTCCAGCTGAACATAAAATTTTTGCAGATGAAAAGCCATATTTCAAAAAACACAGAGGCTTCTCACCTTAAGACATTTTACAATGTTTTTGACGACATTAAAAATTTAAGATTTGACGGTATGATAATAACAGGGGCGCCGGTTGAGCTTATGGAGTTTGAAGAGGTCAACTACTGGCAGGAGCTGACAACGGTTATGGAGTGGAGCAAAACCCACGTCACAAGCACATTCCACATCTGCTGGGGCGCTCAGGCCGGTCTTTACTATCATTACGGAATAAAAAAACGTATGCTTAAGGAAAAGCTTTTCGGTGTTTACAAGCACACAAAGGTTTACAATCACGAAAACCTGTTAAGAGGCTTTGACGACCACTTTTATGCTCCTCACTCAAGATATACCGAGGTCAGCCGCTATGACATAGAAAAAGTGCCCGGTTTAAATATTTTAAGTATGTCTGATAAAGCCGGTGTTTACATAGTTTCCGGTCAGGGCGGAAAGCAGTTTTTTGTAATGGGTCATTCCGAATATGAAACAGACACCCTCAAAAACGAATATCTCAGAGACGTTGCAAAGGGACTTAAAATAAAAATTCCGGAAAATTATTTTAAAAATAACAATCCGGAAGGTGAAATAACAGCCCAGTGGAAGGCTCACTCAAGCCTTTTATATTCAAACTGGCTTAATTATTATGTTTATCAGATTACGCCTTATAATCTGTATAACGAAGGCTTAAAAACCGACAATTAAAAATAAAACTTCTCTCACTATAAAAAGCTCAAATATAAGCACAACAGCCGTACAGCCTGCGGCAACGTAAAAAAGGCTCAGTCCGGCATATGCCGCCCCAATCCCTATAACAAGGGCAGCCGCCGCCGAAACAGGAGATTCCGTAGCCAATAGTATAGCCGGAAAAGTCATAACCGCCAGGGTTACATAGGGAACATAATATAAAAATGATTTCAAAAACCGGTTTTCCGTTTTTCCCTTTATAAGTGTAAGGGGAATAACCCTTACGGCATATGTTACGGCAGCCATTACAAATATGTAAATATATGAATTTTGCATTGCTTATCTCCTTAGTATAGTGTAAATCGCAAACATAACCGCGGTCCTTTAAGACTGCGGTTATATTATTATTATATTTTAGCTTACCTTATAGGTCACAACACTGCTGTTTGTAAAACAGCTCCTTACGGTTATTGCTTTTACGGTTGTTCCGCTTGAAACAATTATCTGACCGTAAGAATCGGAGCAGAGTTTTTTGCCGTTTGTCATTGAGGGGGTCGAACCGTCTGTTGTGTAATAAATATAACAGTTAGGCGTTGATGTTCTTATTGTAACCTTGCCTTCATCATATGTTATTACGGGAGCATTTATTGTGGGAATCTTCAAAATAAGTCTTGAAACATTGCTCCAAACTCCGTTATAATAAGCCCCTGCATAAATTGTACCGTAAAAATCTTCAAAAAGGACCGCTTCGCCGTTTTCAATACACTTATCTGAGGTTGTAAGGCTTGATGTTGTTGATGAATAATAAATCTTTGCCTTGCTTGTATTGCTCTTAGAGGTTACATTCCTGCCGCCGAAAACCCCCACAACCGTAAATGAGGTCGGATAAACCGTTCCGTCAAAAGCATTTGGCATACTGTATTCGGCAGCCTCACTGTTTGTAAAGCAGCTCCTTACGGCTATTGCCTTTATAACATCGTCATCATTTACGCTAATCGTTCCGCCGTTTAAGCCCAAATTTGTTCCGTTTGAAAGACTCGGTGTCGTTCCGTCGGTTGTGTAATATATGTAAGCGGAAGGTGTTGACGACTTAATTGTCGCCTTCGTTCCGTTTGCCGTAATTGTCGGTGTATTTACAACGGGAATTTTCAAAATAAGCCTTGAAACATTACTCCATTTTCCGTCATAATATGCCTTTGCATATATCGTTCCGTAAAAATTTTCAAAAAGTACGGTTTCGCCGTTTGACACACAGATATCATCTGTTGTAATATTCGAGGTTGTATATGAGTAGTAAATCTCTGCCATATAAGGCGTTGAAGAAAATTTTACATTTCTTCCCCCGAAAGCCCCCGTAACCTCAAATGAAGGAGGAGTGACGGTAACCGTCAAATAGCTTATGGTTACTCCCTTGGGGTAAAGGGAAACATCATCGGCCGCAGACCCTTCATAACAGTAAACCGTTGTTAAGCCGTTACAGGTTGTGAAAGCACCTTCCCCTATTGACGTAACCGTCGAAGGTATTGAAATCTCGGGAAGTCTTGAACAAAGCTGAAAAGCCCAGCAGCCGACAGATGTTAAACCCTCGGTTAGACTGAGAGTATACAAAGCCGTACAGCCGGCAAAGGCATAGTCGCCCACACTTGTTACTGTTTCGGGAAGTGAAACTTTTGTCAGCGAAGTACAGCCGCTGAAAGCCGAATTTCCTATTGTTTTTTCTTCTGACCCCTTTAATATTGTCAGTGAAGACATATTCTTACAGCCGGCAAAAGCATAATTGCCCACAGCCGTAACCGTACCCGGTATTGAAACACCGTTTATTGAAGAACAGTAACCGAAGGCATAATCCCCTATTGTTAACAAACCCTCATTTAAAGCAAGTGAAGTTAAAGCCGAATCATAGCTAAAAGCATCTTCTCCTATGCTTGTTACGGAACCGGGTATTTCAACAGCTTTTAAAGCAGTACATCTGTAAAAGGCATTTTTTTCTATTGAGGTTAAACCCTCTGACAGTGTAAGGTTCGCCAAAGTCTCACAGCCATTAAAAGCATTAGCCTTTATTACAGTTACTGTTGAAGGTATTACGGCGCTTTTTAATGCAGTGCAGTCTTTAAAGGCATTTGCCTCTATTATTTTTTCCGAACCCCATGTCTGTATTGTAAAAGATGTCATAGATGTACAGCCTTCAAAAGCCCCGTTGCCGATTTTCGAAACAGCCGAGGGTATAGTTACTGAAGTAAAGCCTGTACACTTCATAAAAGCCTCATAGCCTATTAAGTCTAAACCGTTAGGCAAACTTATCTCGGGCAAAGCATAGCAGTATTTAAAAGCATAATCCCCTACAGAAGTTACCGAAGAGGGGATATTTATTGAAGTTAAGCTTTTACAGCTTTGAAATGCCCCTTCGGGTATTTCCGCAATATTTGCGTTAATCGTTACTGTTGTCAAAGAGGAACGCCCGTAAAAAGCCCTTTCACCGAGACTTGTAACAGAGCTTGGAATTATTACTGACGTAAGACCTGAACAGCCGCTGAAAGCAGCTGTCTCTATTGTTGTTACCGATGTGGGAATCATAACGCTTTTAAGACTTGAACAATTCCTAAAAGCATCTCCCCATATACTTGTAATTGCAGTACCTGAATATGAGGAAGGAATTACAGCCTCCGTAACCGTTGTGTCACAGCTTATAACCGCTCCCTCAGAAATGTCTATTGTAATATTTCCTCCTGTTACCGCATATACAACAATATTTTCCGTATCGATGACAACAAAATCACCGCCGACAGCCTCTTCGGGAACAATGTCGGATTCACTCTCCGTCGGTTCTTCCGAGGTTTCTTCCTGTGTTTCTTCTGTTTCTTCTATAGTTTCGGCAGTCAAAATTTCAGCCGTTTCAAAATTTTCCATGTCGGTTTCTTCCGAATATTCTTCTTCCGAATATTCTTCTTCAGAATATTCGGAAATTTCCGTTTCGTCGGCTGTCTCCTCCGCAAAACCGGCGGTTATACTCGATAAAACCATAACAAGGGTTAAACCCAACCCCATAACACTCTTAAATTTCATAAAAATTCCTCCTGTTTTTTTAAACAATATCTGCAAATCCTTAAATTACAAAACATTTATATCTTATTTATTATAACCTATGTTTGTAATAAATGTCAATCTTCGCTTTCAACTTTTTTTACAAATAGCATAATAATATGACAAAACCGCCCCGGGATCATAAAATCCGAGGGCGGTTTCAGATAAATAATCAGTTAAAATATCATTTAATTATTCTGTCAGCTTACTGTGTAGGTCACAACACTGCTGTTTGTGAAACAGCTTCTTACAGCTATAACCTTAATGTTTGTTCCGCTTGAAACGCTTACCTGTCCGTAGGAATTTGTTGCAAGACGCTTGCCGTTTGTTGTTGAAGGTGTTGTTCCGTCTGTTGTATAGTAAATGTGACAGTTCGGCGTTGTGGTTCTTATAGTAGCCTTGCCGTTTTCATATGTTATTGTAGGTTCGTTTATTGTGGGAATCTTCAATATAAGCCTTGAAACATTGCTCCAAACTCCGTTATAGTAAGCCCTTGCGTAAATCGTACCGTAGAAATCTTCGAAAAGTACGGTTTCGCCGTTTTCAATACAGCTGTCGGAAGTTGTCAGGCTTGACGTTGTTGAAGAATAGTATATCTTGGCTCCGCTTGTTGTACTTGTGAATGTGACATTACGTCCGCCGAATACACCTGCTACATTAAAGGTCGCCGGTGAAACGGAAACATAAGCTGCTGCCGATTCGCTTGTTGTAAAACAACTTCTTACTGCAACTGCCCTAACCGTATTTCCGGGAGAGGCTGTTATTGTTCCGCTGTTTGTTCTTGAGCCGTTTACCGTAAGCCATGTTCCATTTGTAACAGTACCGTCTGTTTCAACAACAGGCTCTGAGCCGTCGGTAGTATAACATATAAAGCTTGAAGGTGTAGTTGACTTAATCGTTACGTCACTTCCGCTTGCTGTTACCGTAGGTGTATTTACAACCGGAATTTTCAAAATAAGTTTTGCAACATTGCTCCAGCTGCCGTTATAATAAGCTCTTGCATAAAGAGTACCGTAGAAATCTTCAAATAAAACCGTACTTCCGTTTGCCACACAGGTATCATTTAATGTCAGTGAAGATGAAACCGCTGAATAGTAAATTACAGCCCCGGGGGTATTGCTCGTAAAAGTAACATTCCTTCCGTCGAACACACCGGCAACGCTAAATGACGGAGGATATACAAACTGGGTTGTGGTTTCCGTAGTTGGGTCTGAAGAAGTCTTTGTCGTCGTTTCAGAAGACGATTTTGTTGTTGACTCTGTGGGAACTTCTGTTGTGGTTTCGGTCGCAGCTTTTGTCGTTGTTTCCGTTGTGGTTTCCGCTGCGGCTTTTGTTGTTGTCTCTGTTGTGGATTCCGTTGTAGTTTCCGTTGTGGTTTCCGTCGAAGGCATATCTTCGAAATATACAATCGTTGCCCCTTCAGGGTAAAGCGATGTGTCATCTGCTGTCGAACCCCTGCTGCAGTAGACTGTTTCATATGAGTTTGTGTCTGTAAAAGCACTTGTTCCTACAGAAGTCACACTGCTCGGTATAGATATGCTGTTTAAGTCATAACAGTGATAAAATGCATAACTGCCCACTGATGTAACAGTATCAGATATAACAACCGATGTTACATGTGCATAAACACCATCTGCCTTTGAAGCTGCCGTTGCAAAAAGGTATGCAGGAACATATGTAACTCCCTCTCCGAAGGTTACCTTAAAAGAATCTGCATTTGCTCCGGCATTGTAAAATACGGAAATGTTCGGATAATAAGAGCTGGAATACGTATTTGGGTTTGTTGAATTCGAATTGATGTCGGCAAGATCTCCGTTTATTGTAACTGAACTTAAGGACGTACAGTTTTTAAATGCACTGTTTCCTAAGGTTGTCATAGAAGAAGGCATTACTACAGTTTCAAGGTTTGTACAAGACTCAAAGGCATTATTATTTATATATTTTAATTTGCTTGGAAATTCAATTGTTTCAAGGCTCGTATCATAAGCAAAAGCATATGAACCTACTGTTGCCAAATTGCTGCACCAACCCAAATTCTTTAGGGATGTACAATAATAAAAAGCATATGAATCAATTGTTGTCAAGCCTGTCGACATATCAAGTGTTGTCATATCATAACAGCAGCAGAATGCATAGTTTCCTATTTCCGTTACAGTACTTGATAAAACAATATCTGTTATATGGGCATAACAGCCGTCAGCCTTTGAAGCGCCCGTTGCAAAAAAATATGCGGGAACATATGTAACTCCCTCTCCGAAGGTTACCTTAAAAGAATCTGCATTTGCTCCGGCATTGTAAAAAGCGGAAATATTCGAATAATAAGAGCTGGAATACGTATTTATATTTGTCGAATTCGAACTGCAGTCTGCAAGATCTCCGTTTATTGTAACTGAACTTAAGGACGTACAGTTTTTAAATACACAATTTCCGAGGGTTGTAATTCCGTCGGGAATAACTACGCTTTTAAGGCTTGTATTTCCCTCAAAAGCACTGCTGCCTACAGTACGGATTCTGTATGTGGTTCCGTCATAGGATACGGACGTAGGCAGAGTTACAGATGAATCCGAGCCGTTATACTTGGAAATAATAACTGTTCCGTCTGTTACTGTATAGGTATAGTCGCCTGAAGTAAAGGTTGTTGTGTCCAAATCGGTCGCAATACTTTCCTCGACAACAATTGCCGAATCCGACTCCGCAGTATCATCGATTTCGGCATCGACTTCCGTTTCGCCGGTTTCCGAAATTTCTTCCGTTTCGGTTATTTCATCGGCATCAATAACTTCGGCAGCCACCGTATCAATAGCGGCTGTTTCTTCGGCAAAGCCTGTCGCTGCGCTTGTTAATGTTATAACAAGTGTAAGACCTAAGCCTATAAATCGTTTCAGTTTCAAAATTATTCCTCCTTTATAATATTATATATAGATTTAAGGAATTACTTCCTTAAAACACAACTGCTTTTCAGTAAAATTATACCATACATATATCATTAATGTCAATATATTATAAAATATTATCAGCAATTGTGAGGAATTATACAAAATTTTTTCAAAAAAGCAAAAACTCCCGATTTCGGGTTACACAAAAACTTTTCTGTTTCCGCATATTGTCCGAAATTCGGGAGTTTTGAAGGATTACTTATCAAAAGTCATCATTAAATTGTTTCCGAAACGGTTTCGCTTGTTGTGAAACAGCTCCTTACAGCTATTGCCTTTATTGTCTGTCCTGAGGAGGCGCTGATTGTTCCGCTATTTGTTCTGGCGCCGTTTACTTTAAGCCA
>JAJQBF010000062.1:7484-11048 GCA_021203425.1 Clostridiales bacterium
TCCGTTCCGTCTGTGGTATAGCATATAAAAGATGAAGGAGTTGATGAATTAATTTCCGCATCACTGCCGCTTACAGTTATTGTCGGAGTATTTACAACGGGAATTTTAAGTATAAGCCTTGAAACATTACTCTATTTTCCTTTATAATAGGTCCTTGCATATATTGTGCCGTAAAAATCTTCAAAAAGAACCGTTTCTCCGTTTGAAACACAGCTGTCGTTTACGGTAAGTGCACTTGACTCCGAAGAATAATAAATTACAGCGCCGTCGGTGATACTTGAAAATGTTACGGTTCTTCCGCCGAACACACCGGCAACCGTAAAGGATGGAGGTGCAATATAGCCTGCCTGTGTTGTGGTTTCCGTTGTTGTTTCGGTAGTTGTTGTTGTATATTCATAATCGCCGTATGCCAAATCAAAGCTGAAAGGGTTTGTATATGAGTGATCCTCAAAAACGGCTGTTCCCTTTAAAAAATAGCTGTGGCTTATACTGCTGCCGTCGTCCCATGTACAGTCAACACCGTACCATTCGCCGTCTTCCATCTGAACCACATTCCACATATGGTCTGTGCTTGTAATTATAAGACAGGGTATATCGGCTTGGTCGCACAAATATTTATAAGCTTTGGCATAGCCTTCGCAGACAACCTGATTGTTAAGAACCACAATACCCGAGGCAGCATGGGTATAGCGGAAAGACTCATCTCCGAAATAGAGTAATAAGGAGCTGTAATTATAGCTTGTTTGGTTACACAGAGAATCATGCATATATTTAAGCTTTTCATAATATGACGAATATGGGCTTGCCTCTGAAAGGACATTGCCTGCCCAACTATCAAAAGCTGTTATATCGCTTGAAACCGAACTGTAGTCGGAGGTTGAAAAGAAGTAATAGTGTATTGTTGATATTCTTCTGTTTGATGCGCTTACACTGGCCGTAAAATTGCAAATCCAAACTTCATCTGAATTGTCATATATATAGGCAAGCCCCGCATCTGAGATAGAATCCCAATAACTTCCCGCCGAATCAACAGTCATATTTACTCCTATAGATGAAGTTGAAACGTCAACCTGCAGCATAGGCGTTGTAAAAGATACTCCGTTTGAAAAAGAAAATGTCTTTTCCTTTATACCGCTGAGTATGCCCGAAGTGTTCATTTTGCTTTCCACCGCATTATATATTTTTTTCTCGCTGTCGGAAAGCATCGATGCATATGAGGCGCTTTCTTCCGAAGACGAAGAATCAGCCAAATCGGCATATGTAAATACATCACTGCTCCAGCTTAAATCATATTCAAAAGGTCTGTCAATATATATAATATCGCTTTCGTCTTCGCTGCCGCTGTCTTCGGTTTCTTCTGTTGTTTCCTCTGTTTCCGTCTCGGCTGTATCTGCCTTTTCGTTATCTGTCTGTACGGTTTCTTCTTCGGTTATTTCCTCTTCAATATTTTCCGTTTCGTCTTCAGCCGGCTCTTCTTTTGTTTCTTCACTGTCTGTTTCTTCCGGTATATCTTCTGAAGACTCTTCTTCCCCTTCCTCCGTTTCGTAGACCTCTTCATAAATTTCCTCTTCTTCAAAAACCCCGTTCTGTACTTCCCCTTCTTCGTACAGTTCACCGGCAAACATCAAATTAATATCGGCAAACACTAAAACAAACGCAAGTATAATCGCCGAAATCCTTTTAAATTTCATCAGTATAAACCCTCCCTGTATAAAG
The DNA here is from genome assembly GCA_021203425.1 of Clostridiales bacterium. Classification (GTDB taxonomy): domain Bacteria; phylum Bacillota; class Clostridia; order Lachnospirales; family CAG-274; genus JAJQCI01. The sequence continues at coordinate 9,201 of JAJQBF010000062.1, forward strand.
CTGAAAATTTTTCTGTTTTTATTATAGCATAATCGAAATTAAAGATAATTTGAATTTAATTAGAAAAAACTCAAAAAATTAAAAAAGCATTATCACCACAGAAAAAAACTCTGTTGCCACAGTTAAGTGATAACAGAGCATTTTGTTGAAAATTAATTAATAATTCGCTTAGCGCCTACATAGGTTCTGGAAGAATAATCATCATATAAGTCTTCCACAATAACACCTGTTGAATATGTGCTTGAGTGGATATACGTATCATCGCCTAAATACATACCTACGTGAGATATGTTTGTGTTTCCGCCTGTGTTGAAGAACAGAAGGTCGCCTGCCTGAAGCTCATCTTTGCTTACATATGTACCCTGAGAATATATACTTGCCGAATTTCTCTGAAGAGTTATTCCGAAGTTTTTATATACACAGTATACAAAACCCGAACAGTCAACACCTGTCGATAAATCGGTTCCTCCGTAAACGTAGGGAGTACCTACGAATTGAAGAGCATACTCGGCGATTTCCGCCGCATCTCCCATAAGAGAGTCTGAATCAAAGGTTATACGTCCCTTGTTTTCGGGTCTTGTTCCGTTATGCATATCAACATAGTCAGAGCTTATATAGCCCTTATTGTCGTAGTCATCGGAAATATAAAGCCAGCCGTCGCCTATTTCAAGAACATCTACGGCATATCCGTCATTAAGAACGGAAATAATTGTGTTATTTGCCGCCGTAGTAGGCATGGAACGAAGTCTCAAGCCGCCTGGAGAACTTATAACGGCATATGTATCTTCCTCTGCATCGACAAAGGTTTCAAGAAGATCTTCAAGATTTACGGGGTCTTCTTCAACCATGTCTAATTCTTCTTCAATAACCATTCCCTCGGTAATACCCGATTCGGAATTATTGACTTCGTTTACGACTTTGTTAATAATTTCCTTGGCATCAGATGATGCTCCGCTTTTATCTGTCTTGTTTTTAGTTTCAGTTTCTGTTTTTTCATCAGCAGAATCGGTTTCTTCCTGTTTTGTTTCCGTACTCTGTTGCTGGTCTGCCTGAATAAGGTAGAGATAGCTGCCGCCCAAATAATCTGCCGAAACATAAGCCTCTGCGCCGTTATAGTCAATTCTGTACCAACATCCGTCGGTTGACTTGCCTTTAACAGTAACGCTTTCGCCTGCGTTCAGCTGACCCACAACCGCACTGCCTGTGGAAGGGCCTGACCTTACATTTACAGCGTGATCTTTAACACTTGCATCAGCCTCTGAAATTCTTACGTAAAGACTCGCAATATATGCCGCCTCCTGTGAATCGGGATATTGAATTTTAACCCAACCCGGTTCTACGTCTAATATTGCATAAGAGTCGCCTGTGTTTGTTATGCCTATAATCTGAGAGGCAGTAGAGTCTCCCGATCTTACATTTATGCTGTCGCGTGTTACAGTACCTACGTTAGAAGCAAAGACCGCTGTAGTCATAAAAGCAGAAACAACGAAAGTTGCCGCCGCAATCATTCTGCCGTTTTTAAATAGCGTCATTTTTATCCTCCGTAATTTTGTAGTGTGGTAATTTCATTTGCAAATTTCGTTAATGGTTATCATAACAGAACCCATAGAATAAACGATATTCCGACAACCGCCTGTATTTAGTGGCAAGAAAGCCATTTATTACTAAATGTTACATAATTGTTACAATTTTTATTATACACAATATTTGCCTTTTTGTCAAGCCAAGTAAAGCCTTTTATATTAAAAATTTATTAAACCGACCTTACATGGGGAAATTTCTTAAGAAATTCTTAAAAAACCGTAAAAAGATTGTTTAATAATTTCAAAAAAAATATAATGACAAAAA
>JAJQBF010000024.1 GCA_021203425.1 Clostridiales bacterium
ATATAATACCATAAGCAAAGCCTATGCCGCTAATGCTGCATAAGCTCCCTGCCCTGCTTTCCGCTTATATGGTCTATTGTCATCTCCAGCATACAACAACCCCGATATATCCTCGGAAATTTCATTGCTGAGCTGTTCTTCCGTATTATTCGGTGCATATTTTCTGCCCAGATTCTTAATGGCTCTCAAAATTTCCTCCGAATTATCCATAATTTTTATTTCCCCGAAGGCAATAATACTTTTATACTTTGTTGTGTACTTTTCAGGAACAATTTCGTCCTTTGCAATAACGCAAAATGAAACCTTTGAATTTCTCTTTACGCTGTCGATTTTATGCCCTGTTTTGGCACCGTGAAAATAAATTTTTCCGCCCTCATAAAGATAGCTTATAGGCAGTGCATAGGGATATCCCATATCACCCGAAAGCGCAAGCACACCGGAACTTCCGTTTTTTAAAATTTCTTCACATTCTTCAAAAGACAAAGCCTGCTTAAATCTTCTCATTTCCCGAAACATTTCATTTCCTCCCGCTTTATATAATTCTGCCCTACCATTATATCACAAGCTGACAAGGTATACAAGAAAATTTTACAATATTTTCAGATGTTGTTATAAAACATTTTTCAGTTTTCCGGTCAGATTTTAATAGACAAAAACTTTAAACAATGTTAAAATAGAAAGCATATAACAAAGAGGATTGGTGAATTAAGTGAACAAAACAGACAGAATAAAAGAGCTTATTGAAATATTGAACAGGGCTTCATATGCCTATTATACACAGTCAAGAGAAATTATGTCCGACAGAGAATATGATGCCCTATATGACGAGCTTGTAAGCCTTGAAAAGGAAACAGGCATTGTTTTGGCTGCAAGCCCCACACAAAATGTAGGCTATACTGTTTTAGACAGCCTTAAAAAGGTAACTCACGAAAGCAGAATGCTTTCTCTGGACAAAACAAAGCAAATCCCCGCCCTTGCCGCTTTTCTGGGTGATAAGGAAGGGCTTTTGTCTTGGAAACTGGACGGACTTACTATAGTTTTAACCTATGAAAACGGCGAGCTTGTAAGAGCCGTAACAAGAGGAAACGGCACAATCGGCGAGGATATTACCCATAATGCAAAAACATTCAAAAATATACCCCTGAAAATAGACTTTAAGGGAACTCTTGTTTTAAGGGGTGAGGCTGTTATTAAGTTTAAGGATTTTGAATCAATAAACGAAAACCTTGCTCCCGAAGAAAAATATAAAAACCCTCGAAATTTATGCAGCGGCACAGTCCGCCAGCTGAACAGCAAAGTCTGTGCCGAAAGAAATGTAAACTGTATTATCTTCACCCTTGTTTCCGCCCAAGGCAGAGAGTTTGAAAACAAAACCGACGGCATAGAGTTTTTAAGAAATATGGGCTTTGAATTTGTGGAATATAAAAGAGTAACAGCCGCAAACGTGGAAAAAGCCGTTCTTGAATTTGAAGAAAAAATAAAAGAGGCTCCTTTTGCCTCTGACGGACTTGTTCTCACATATAACGATGTAAAATACAGTGAAAGTCTGGGCACAACGGCAAAATTCCCCAAACATTCACTGGCCTTTAAGTGGGCTGACGAGCTTGCCAAAACAACCCTTAAGGAAATAATTTGGAACACCTCCCGAACAGGGCTTATAAACCCCATTGCCGTTTTTGAGCCTGTAGAGCTTGAGGGAACAACTGTAGAAAGAGCAAGCCTTCACAACCTAAGTATTGTGGAAAACCTGTGTCTGGGCGTAGGAGACGAAATAACCGTATATAAAGCCAATATGATTATCCCCCAAATAGCCGAAAATCTTACAAAGAGCGGAACAGCCGGGCCTCCGGCTAAATGCCACGTCTGCGGCTTTGAAACAGAAGTACTTGCTCTTCGTGACGGAAAGGCTTTAAAATGCCCAAACCCAAACTGTCGGGCGCAAATTGTGGAGAGTTTAAGCCATTTTTGCTCAAGAGACGCCTTTAATATTGAAGGTATGAATGACGAAACAATAAAAAAATTTGTGGATAAAGGATTTATAGAGGTTTACCCCGATATTTTCACACTGGCAAAATATGAAACGGAAATAACCTCAATGGAAGGTTTCGGTGAAAAATCCTTTTCAAATATGGTTAAAGCAATAGAGAAATCAAAGGAAATCCGCCTGCCAAATATGATTTTTGCCTTGGGAATAGAAAATGTAGGCTTAAGCAACGCAAGACTTCTCTGCCAAAAATATTCCTATGATATAGAAAAAATCAAAAAAGCCGAATTTGATGACTTAAAAGAAACAAACGGTTTCGGAGAAGTAATAGCCGGAAGTATAACAAAATATTTTCAAAACACTGAAAATATAACACTGCTGAACCGCCTTTTGGGCTATATCACAATCACAGCAGAAGAAACAAACGCTTTGCCGCAAATCTTCGAGGGCTTAAGCTTTGTAATAACCGGTGATGTACATCACTATAAAAACCGAAAGGAAGTTCAAAAGGAAATAGAAACCCGAGGCGGAAAGGTAACGGGCAGCATTTCTTCAAAAACCGCCTACCTTATAAACAATGACATAACTTCGGAGTCTTCAAAAAACAAAAAGGCAAAATCCTTAAATATCCCCATAATAACAGAAGATGACTTCATAAATATGCTGAATTAAAGAAAATCCCTTTCAAACATTCCGTCTGAAAGGGATTTAAACATTTACTATAAAAGCGTTGTCGATAGACAGACAGATGGGCAAACAGAGTTTGCGCAGCTGACTGTATATCAGACAACCTCCCCGGTATGAGCAACGTAGGACGATAGTCCGGAGCAGCGAATACCGGGACGATTGCGGGAGTGCGTCAAGCACGTAGCAATCGGGCTTTTATAGTAAGGCGGCATACAGTGCACCTGGGAGTTTACTTGGGTTTATTTTTTTTACTGTTTCTGTTTATTTCGTTTTCAAGCTCCGCCCTGTTTCTTGTTACAGGGAGCTTTATTATTACCTTAAACTGACCCTCTTCCTTGAATATATCAAGGTTTCCTTTGTGCCTTAAAATTATTTTCTTACACACCTCAAGCCCTATGTTTGTGCTTTCCACCTCAGCCAAATTTTTTCTTATATAGTTGGAGAAACTGAAGATAAGCTGATGACCGTTATTGAAAACATTAATGTTTACGGACATATCCTTATCGGCATATTTATTTATATTGGAAAACAAATTATCCATAACACGGCGCATAAGCTGAATATCAAGGGCTATAAAATAATCCTTTCCGCTGTCTTTAGAATAATCAAGCTTGAATCCGTTTTCGTTAAGAGTAAAAATATAGTCCTCCATAAGCTCGCTGAAAACATTTTTATCGTATATTTGTGTGTGAAGGTCTTCCTCGTTTGTACTGAAAGCAAGGAAATATTCAAAAAGTCTGTCCGAAAGCTGTTTAATCTGATATGCTTTTTCCTTACACTTATCTATATAGACATCTCTCGTTTCCTCGTCCTTATATTTCTTTCCGGATAAAATTTCAAGATAGCCTATGAGAATTGTCAGCGGAGTTCTTAAATCGTGAGACATAGACATAACCAGATTATGGCTTGACTCTATAAGCTCGTTTTCCTTTTCGTGCCTTTCTATTATGGAAACCCTCATTCGCTCCATAGCGCTTGCCACAGAGGAAAGTCTGCCGTAACCTTTTACGGTTATGTTATGGTTTAGGTCGCCTTCTTCAATCTTTCTTGCGTCTGCCTCCAGGGTTGTGTAATAATTAGCCATTTTGAATACATTAAAAAGCACAATAATCAAAATAAGCAGAAAACATATACAAAACTGGAAGGTGACATATATAAACCTGGCTCGCATATCAAAGAAAGATATGAAATCGATTTTGACTGTCTTGTCGGCAAAGTCAAGTGTGTACTTATGGGGAAAATTCTCCGGTGTATTTTCGCCTGATATCAGCTTTGTATTTTCTTCTTCAAGACCGTCCTGTCCGCCCTTGCCCAAAGTTGAATCATATATAACCTTGCCTTCATCATAGATTATAAGCATAACATTTCTTCTGTTATAAACCCAGTCATCTATTTCATCTATATCCTTTGTCGTAAGCTGTTTTTCATTGATAAACTCCTGCAAAGCCCCTATTTCGTGTATAGTGTTTTCTGCCACATACTCCTGTGCCTTAAATCTGTCGCCTATAACCTTGTTTTCTATCATAAACAGAAAACAAAACAGCAAAACAGCGCTCATAATGGCAAAAACATTTATCATAAGCATTCTCTTGCCTATTTCGCCGTATTTCTCTCTCTTATCAAACACAGCCCTCATATTTCGTTTTTCGGAGCTTTTTTCCCCTCGGGGTTTTTTCTTTTTATTCAATCCTGTAACCTCTTCCCCACACTGTCTTTATATACTTGGGATTCTGCGGATCCTTCTCGATTTTCGACCTTAATTTTCTTATATGAACAGTAACTGTGTTGCTTGCGGAATAAACATACATTTCATTCCACACTGATTCGTATATGTTCTCATTTGTAAAAATTTTCTTTCTGTTTGATGCCAAAAGCAGAAGAATGTTATATTCTATGTCTGTCAGAATAACCTCGTTTCCCCCTGCGGTTACCGAGTTTTTGTCTGTGTCTATAACAAGATCTCCTATTTTAATTACCTTTGAGCTTTCCGAGTCGTCACTGTTTCTGTAAATATAATATCTTCTGAGCAGTGCCCTTACCCTTGCCACAATTTCGGAAAATGAAAAGGGTTTAACCATATAGTCGTCTCCGCCCAAACAGAAACCCATTGTCTTGTCGGAATCTTCTGTTTTTGCCGTAAGAAACAGTATAGGTGCCATTGTTTTTTCTCTTATTTCGGTACAGGCTTTATAACCGTCCTTAACGGGCATCATTATATCCAAAATAATAAGCGAGGTATTTTCGTCTGCCTTTTCTACTGCGTCGGCTCCGTTTACAGCCTCAATAACATTATAGCCCTCGCTTTCCAACAGCACCTTTAAAACCTCTCTTATTTCGGCGCTGTCGTCAGCCACAAGTATAGTATATTTTCTATCCATATTTGTCCACCCTTTTCCTTTATTGCATAATTTCCCTTAATTTTCCCCGTTTTTTAAAATTTAAGGGGTACGCTTTTAACGTACCCCTCTGAATTTTTGCTATTCATTATCCAAGCAGGTTGGGGTTATCATACTGCAGAACTGCAAGATAATGTGAATAAACTGCTGCATCTATTTGATTTTCAAGACTCTTAACGGTATAGTGATATGTATCAAGCTGTAATTCGGTAATCTGACCTAATTCATACTGTTTTTCATATACGCTCATAGTGTTGTTAAGAGTATTAAGCTGGCTTACAAGGTCGCTGTAGTTTTCTTCGCTTTCGATTATGCTCTGATAAAGCGTCTTTACGGTTCCCTCATAGCTGAGCTTTGTGTCATTAAGTGAGCTTGTTGCCGAATAAAGATCTGCCTCAACCTCCATTCTTGTTTCGCTTGAATAAAGATCTGAGTGAAGGTCTAATGTATACTGAGCTATTTCAACATTTCTCTCTAAAACGGCAATATTAACATTTCCTCCCGCTGATGTTGCAAGTGTAACGTGTGCAGCAAGGGTTGTTCTGTCAATAGGCTCATACTCTACTTCTTCACCTAACTCAATATCATAAACTGCCGCTACATTGTAGTCAAGAAGTATATTAAGTGATGTATAGTTTGAGTCGATTGTGTTCTGAAGAGTTGTCTTGTTTGTTACTGCCGTGTTGTAAGCATCTACATAGCTGTCATACTGCGTCTGGCTTATTAAACCAAGCTCAAGCTGTTTTTCGTAGATTTCAAGGTTTCTTGTTTCAATGTCAAGATATTCGTCATAAATAGCAAGACTGTTCTGTGCATTTATAATATTTACGAAATATGAAACAACCTTATATTGTATACTCTGCTTTTCAGCCTCTATTCTGTCCTTATAGGTTGCAATTGATGCCTCAAGGCTTTTGTAAGAAATAGCATAGGAATTAACTTCAGTAAATTCCGTTGCGGCCCTGCGGTAAACTCTTATATCGTCAAGGTTATCCTCGGCTATTTCAATATTGTCTTCATAGCTTTTAATCGTTGTGCTTCTTTCAATAGCTCTTGCAACTGCTGCGTCTACTGTCATAGCCTCTCCCTCAGCCAAGGTGGGGAATGTACCGTTTCCTACCTTTGTAACTGTTGAGTCTGTGCTTGTGGTTGTGCCGTCAAGGTAAACCTTGCTTTTTGAGCCGGCATAAACGCTGTTTGCCGCTGTCGTCAGTGAAAGAGCCAATATCAGCGCAAATGATATTAATTTATTCTTTTTCATAATCTGACCTCCTTCATAACATTTGTTATTTTATCAGCGATAAATCTGCTGTTCCTGTTTTTCTTTATAAGCCTTCAAGGCTCTTGAATATTTGTCTTCCAAAGCATCGGCGTAAGGTGATGTCTTAGCGGTAATCTTTCTTACTCTGGTTGACAAACTGTTAATAAGTGAGTAAAGAATCGGAATAAAGATAAGTGTTACCAAAGTACCTATTGAAAGACCGAATATGATAACAATACCCATACACTGCTGGGTTTCCATACCTTCTGAGAGTGCCAAAGCCATGGGAATCATACCGCAGACAGTTGTAAGTGTTGTCATAAGGATAGGACGAAGTCTTGAACGACCCGACTCTACAAGTGCTTCATAACAGTTCATACCATGTTCGAGACGTCTTTGGTTAGCGTAGTCTACAAGCACGATACCGTTGTTAACGACCATACCTACAAGCATAAGGAAACCTATAAGACCGAAGGCTGTAAGTGACTGACCTGTAATAAATACACCAAACAAACCGCCGGAAATAGCAAGAGGCATAGAGAACATAATTATGAAGGGCTGAACAAGGGATTCGAACTGTGACGCCATAACTATGAATACCAAAAGTATAGCAACTGCTATAATAATGTACATAGCATTGAAGGTTTCGGCCATCATTTCGCCCATACCGCCGAAGAAATATGAATAGCCGTCGGGGAATACATATTCTGAAAGCTTATCCTCAATAAGAGCCTGTGTTGAGCTTGTGTCCTGTCCGTCGATTTCGCCTGTTATACTTATATATGTTACCTGATCCTCTCTTGAAATAGTCTGAGGTGTTTCTGTTTGAACAATGTCTGCAACCTCCGAAAGAGGAATTTCAACTCCCGACGAGGTTGTAATTGTCATTGAGTAAAGATCCTTTACATATTCAACTGTATCTTCGGGATACATTACAGTTATATCAGTTTCGGTACCGTCTGATTTAAGAGTTGTATTTGACACACCTGAGTTTGCATAGTTTACTGAATTTGCTATAGTTTGCGAGCTTATGCCGTAGGATGCTGCCTTAGCTCTGTCTATAACAATATCAACCTGCAATGTCGCAGAATCAAGGGAGCTTTCGATATCCTTTGCTCCGTCGATTTCTTCAAATTTTTCTATAAGCTCATCGCTTATTTCTCTTAATGTGTCTGTATCTTCACCCTTTATTTCAAGTGTGAAACCGCTGCCGCCGAAGGAACCCCTAGCCATGGAGCCTTCCGAAACGCTTATATCAGCGCCGGCTATATTCTTAACCTGTTCTTCTATATAAGCTGAAATATCTTCGTCACTTCTGTCTCTTTCGTCAGATGAAACAAGGTTATAGGTTATGCTTACCCGACTTGAACTAACCTGTGCGTTTGATGATTCAACCTCGGGAATTTCCCCAATATTGTCAAGCATTTCCATCATTATTTCATAGGCATAGTCGAAATCATATCCATCGGGAACATCAGCCGAAACGGAAATTGAGCCTTCGTCTGAGCTTGACATAAGATCCATACCTAAACTGCCTGCCGTTTGAAGAGTAAGGAAGAAAAGTACTATAACTACGGCAACGGTTATAATTCTGTGGCGAAGGCAAAGACCTAAAAATCTGCTGTATACGCTGTCAAGTCTGTCAAGAATTTTGTTTACAAAATCCCCTATTGTGTTTACAAATGTTCTTCTCTTGGGTCTTACTCTGGGTCTGTCTTCGTTAGCCATAAGGACGGCACAGGCCGTAGGAACGAAAGTAATGGAAACAACGTAAGACGCCGCAAGAGCTATACATACCGTATATGCAATTTCCTTAAGCATAGTACCTATTGTACTGTCCCAGAAAAGGAAGGGAGCAAATACGGCAACTGTTGTCAAGGTTGAAGCGAATACCGCCATAGCAACCTCTTTTGTTCCCTGATAAGCCGACTCAAAGGCCGAATAGCCCTTGGCCCGCCAGTTTGAAATATTTTCAAGTACAACAACCGAGTTGTCAACCAACATACCTATGGCGATAACAACACCGCCCATTGATATGATGTTCATTGTCATATCGGCTAAATACATACCTCCGAAGGTAGCCATAATAGACGTAGGAATCGAAATACCTATAATAAAAGCACTCTTCCAGTTCTGTAAGAATATAAGAAGAATAACAACGGCTATAATAGCTGCCTGAAAGGCTGTTTCAACTACGTTGTTTATAGATCTCTTTATGTAATCCGCTGTTGTGGAAAGCATAAGGAAATCAAGGTTAGGCTCTGATGCCTCAAGTGATGCTATTGTTTCGTTTACACTGTCGGATACATTAACGATGTTTCCGTCTGATGAAAGCGAAACCTCAACGTTAATACCTTCAGTGCCGTTTATAAGAGAAATCCTCTCCTGGTCAAGCTCAACCTCTTCTATAGATGTAGCTACGTCTTTAAGAAGAAGACCATTGCCTGCTGAGGTTGTTATATAAATATTTTTAACATCTTCTATGGAATCAAACTGTCCTGCAACTCTCAGGGTCATATCCTGTGTGCCCTGTTTAAGCTCACCGGCTGAAATATTTTGGTTTTCAGCTGAAAGTGACTGGGATATTTCGGAAAGAGATGTTCCGTAAAGAGCCACCTTTTCGGGGTCGATTACAACCTGAATTTCAGTATCGATACCGCCTCGGATTTCTACAGAGGCAACACCCTCTATTCTTTCAAAATATGTAAGAATATTGTCATCTACATATGTATAAAGAGTGGCAATATCCATTGTGTCGGAAGTAATACCTATACTGAATGAGTCGGAGTCCATTTCCATTTTCATAATGGAAGGGTCGTCTACGTCATCGGGAAGTCTTACTCTTTCCAGCTTATCACGAATGTCGTTTACGGCTTCGTCAAGATCGGTGTCCGATGTAAACTCAATCATAACTCTCGAGCTGCCTTCAGAGGATCTTGACGTTATGGAGTCAACACCGGTAATTGTGGAAAGCTGCTCCTCCAAAGGCTTTGTAACAAGCTCCAAAACCTCTTCGGGACCGGCATCTTTGTATGATGCCATAACCATTGCAATAGGTGCGCTTGTACTTGGCATATAAGCAAGATCAAGGGTTTCGTAAGCAACGAAACCTATCATAAGAATTGCAATAACCATCATACAGACGGTTACAGGCCGTTTAATCGCAGTCTTTATCATTTAGCGGAGTCCTCCTTATTTTCCACTGCAGAATCCCCGCTGCCGTTATTGTTATTGCTGTCGTTATCTTCTACAACCACACCGTTAATCTGAACAACATTTATTGAACTTCCGTCTACAAGATAAGTCTGTCCCTTTGTAACAACAAGCTCATCGGCGGAAATTCCGCTTGTAACTTCTATCTCCGTTCCTCCGTCTACGCCTACTTCTACCACACGTCTTTCGGCTGTTTCGGTTCCGGTTCCCTGACCGTTTACAACGAATACATAATATTCTTCATCGTCATTAAGAACGGAGTCTCTGGGAAGAACAAGTGCTCCCTCACTTATTTCCTTGTTAAAAGCTACCTTTGCGCTCATACCCGATTTAAGCTTTGAATCGGGGTTGGGTATATTAATTTTAACTGTATATGTACCGTCTGAATTTGCTCCGGGAGCAATTTCCGTAACGGTTCCGGTGAATGCGTCTGTTCCCAAAGTTGAAACAGTAATTTCAGCCTCACTGCCTACTGTAAGAGCGGAAATAATCTGTTCCGAGGCATTTACTTCAACATTAACCGTATTTTGATCTATAATTACAAAAGGAGATGAGCTTGAAAGTGTAGCTCCTGCGGTAACGTTGCACTCAAGAACAGTACCGGAAATAGGGCTTGTAACCGTAGCGTCTCTTAAATTCTTCTGAGCGGATTCAAGAGCAATCTGAGCTGTATTTACGGCATTCTGAGCTGTTTCCTCGTTGTCGCTTATTGTCTGGTTTACAAGAATATCATAGGTTGTCTGAGCGTTTGAAAGCTGGTCTTCAGCAGACTTAAGAGCAAGTTCAGCGTTTGTATAGTTGTCCTGTGCTGTTTTAAGGGAATTTTCGTAGGTTGTAAGCGAATCTGACGAAATTCCCCCTGCGGCATAAAGCTGTGAATAAATATCATAGTCGCTCTGTGCCTTGTCAAGGTTTGTCTTTGCTGTATTTAAATTTGCCTTAGCTGTTTCAGCAGAGGTTTCAGCAGATGTAATTGAATTTTGCGCACTTGCAATACTGCTTTGAGTAGAACCGCCGTTTACCTGCTTTAAGGTTGTCTGGGCAGCCTGAAGGCTTGCCTGGGCAGACTCAACCGCAAGCTGAAGGCTTTCCGTATCCATCTGGAAAAGGACGGAGCCTGCCGTAACATAGTCGCCTACGTCATAATTAACAATGGCAACCTTTCCCGAAGTTGACGCTGTAACCGTAACCTCTTCGTTAGGCTGAATTGTTCCGGAATATGTATATTGGTTTTTAATAGTGCTTGTTGCCAGATTTTCGGCGTATACAGACGTAGCGGTTCCCGTTCCCTCCATAGCGGCCATATCGCCTCCGGGACCTCCCGGACCTCCGCCTTCGCCTTGTTTGTCACTTCCTCCGCAGCCGACAGCCAAAACGGCAATCAGGCAAGCAGCCGTAATCCTATAAAATAATTTCATATTGCTCCTCCTTAAAACTAACTATTCATTCCACTCGGGAATGCCGTCAAAATATTATTTTTTTGTAACAGTTCAGC
>JAJQBF010000177.1 GCA_021203425.1 Clostridiales bacterium
CATATGCACTGCATAAATAAATTTTTCGTCAATTTTTTTCTTTAAATATATTTAAAACCTTTTTCTTAATTCTCTGAAGAGCGTTGTCTATAGATTTGTCTTCCTTGTTCATCAGCTTGGCAATTTCAGTATATTTAAGCCCCCTGAGATGATAAACAAGAACCTGCTTTTCAAACTTGCTCAGTGATTTAAGAATTTTTGCCTCTATGTTTTCTCTTTCCTCATTACCTATAACAAGAGTTTCCGGATTTGTAAGGTTTCCGTCGCTTAAAAGCTCCATATAAGTGCTGTTTTCGTCTTCATCTAAAACATTTCGGTTAAGAGACACTGAGGAATTAAGGGGAATATGTTTCTGGCGGTTAGCTGCCTTAATTGCCGTCATAATTTGTCTTGTTACACAGAGATCCGCAAAAGAGAAAAATGTTGTGTCGTTATTTTCCTTATAATCTCTTATTGCCTTAAAAAGCCCTATTGTTCCCTCTTGAATTATGTCGTCCTTGTCTGCGCCTATAATATAGTAGGCTCTCGCCTTTACTCTCACAAAGTTTTTATATCTTTCAAGCAGAGCCTCCTCCGCATATCTGTCTTTTCCCCTTGTAAGCCTTAAAAGCTCCAAGTCTGTTTTTTCTTCATATTTCAAACGCATAAATCATTCACGCCTCATCTTTTCAAAAATTGCTCTTGTTTTTTCGTCTAAATTGTCAAAAAGAAGATTATCCTTAACATGTCTGCCATATTTAATTTTTTCGGCTATTTTTTTGTTGACCTTGTTTACGTCCAAAAGAAGTTCAGAGGCAGAAAGCCTTACGGCACCCTTGCTCATTATTATAACCTGTTCCAGATTATCAGACGTAGCAACAAGAACATTACTGTCTTTTTTGAGCTTTCCCACAGTACTTTCGATGTAATTGTCGGCGGTTTCAGCCTCTCTTGTAAAAACAACTGTTATATTGTCCCTCTTTTCAACGGAGCCTAAACCTCCGGCAATTTTATAAGCATCAAAAACAACAATTATTTCGTATTTCTTAACACCCTGATAATTACTGAGGATATGTACAAGCCTATCTCTTGCTTCGTCAAGGCTTTTTTCGGAAATCTCTTTAAGCTCATTCCATGCAAATATTATATTGTAGCCGTCCACAAGCAGATAGGTCTTTTTCATCATAAAAACTTCCTTTGTCTTACAACCTCATACATAACAAGCCCTGCCGCTACAGAGGCATTAAGGCTTTCGATTTCTCCGTACATGGGTATTTTAACCGTAAAATCACAGTGTTCCTTTACAAGGCGGCTTACGCCGGTTCCCTCGGCTCCTATAACAAGACATACGGCGCCTTTAAGGTTTGCGTTATAATAAATTGTGCCCTTCATATCAGCGCAGGTTATCCACAAGCCCGCTTTTTTAAGCTCTTCAATTGCCCTTGTCATATTTGTAACCTTTGCAACGGGCATATATTCAAGCGCCCCTGCCGCTGCCTTTGAGGCAGCCGCCGTAAGCCCGGCACTTCTGTTTTTGGTTATAACAACACCATGTGCTCCGGCTGTTTCGGCACTTCTTATAATTGCTCCCAAATTATGGGGATCTTCTATTTCATCAAGAAGAATTACAAAGGGGTCTTCCCCTTTTTCTTTTGCTATGTCTAAAATATCGTGAAGAGAACAATAGTCCTTAGCAGGAGTCATAGCAATAACCCCCTGACAGTTTCCCGTCGTCTGCATATTCAAAAGCTTTGCCTTGTCAACCTCCTGAACGGGAATTCCGACGTCTCTTGCTTTAGCGGCAATAACCTTAAGAGTTCCTTTAACCTCGCCCTTTTTAATAAAAATTTTATCGATTGTTCTACCGTGGTTTAAAGCCACCAAAACAGAGTTTCTGCCCTCAAGCTGAGTGCTTTCCTTTATTTCGTCAAATTTGTTTATACGGCTTTTGCCCTTTTCTCTGTCTTTGTATTCTTTGAAATTTCTCTTTTTATTATTTTTAATATTTTTATCCATTTTCATCACCTTTTTCCTTTTTTATGCCGAGTTTGAAAAGCTCCGTCAGCCTTTCTGTTTTGCCCTCTATATAAAGCCGACCGAAAAGAGCCTCAAGCCCCGTAGCCCGTCTGTAGTCTCCTGCGCTTTGATTTTTAGCCATAGTGTGGGAGTTTGCGTTTCTCCCCCGTTTCATAATCTTAAATTCCTCTTCAGTCAGAAAGGGTTCTAATTTATGATACATTTCCGACTGAGAGTGTGCATTTACAATATTTCTTACTTCGCTGTTAATTTTATCAACAGACCTGTTTCCCAAAGAAAGAACATAACTTCTGGCATAAATCTCAAAAACAGAATCACCTATATAAGCAAGGGCAAGGGAGGAAAGCTCCTCCGCCCCCGACTTAAATTCAAAACCGTTTACAATCATCATTTAAAGCTCCATCTGACACCCTGTCTTGTGTCTTCTATTACAACTCCCATATCCGACAGCTTGTTTCTGATTTCATCTGCCTTGGCAAAGTCTCTTGCCTTTTTAGCCGCTGTTCTTTCGGCAATAAGAGCCTCGATTGTTTCGGTATCAACTTCCGACTTTTCCTCGTCCGCCGTCTTTATGCCCAAAATATCACAAAGCTCCTCTATACCCTTAAGCATAGCCTCTCCGAAAGCGGTTGTGCTTGTTTCCTTTACATTTGTGTTTGCAAACTTAACAAATTCAAAAATTGAAGCTATAGCATCAGCTGTGTTGAAGTCATCGTCCATTGCCTTTTCGAAATCAGCCTTAAATTTTGCCGACTCTTTAACAAGCGCCTCTTCCTCGGGGCTTAAAACGCTCCCTGTAGAATTTGCATTATGGAAATTAAGCCCCTTAACACAGTTTTTAATTCTCAAAAGACCGTTTCCGGCTGCCTCCATAAGCTCTCTTGAAAAATTAATAGGACTTCTGTAGTGTCCGTTTAAAATGAAAAATCTTATAACGTCATAGGGTACCTCAGCGGCAATATCTCTCAGTGTAAAGAAATTTCCCTTAGACTTTGACATTTTTTCGTTATCAACATTTATAAAGCCGTTATGCAGCCAATAATTTGCAAAGGGCTTTCCGTTTGCTGCCTCCGACTGGGCAATTTCATTTTCGTGGTGAGGGAAGATTAAGTCTTCTCCGCCGGCATGAATATCTATAGTGTCTCCCAAATATTCCTTAGCCATAACGGAACACTCGATATGCCAGCCCGGTCTGCCCTCGCTCCAAGGACTTTCCCAATAAGGCTCCCCTTCTTTTTTCGGCTTCCAAAGCACAAAATCCGCCGGACACTTCTTGTCTGTATCAACATCAACTCTGTTGCTTGCTCCGGCAATTAAATCGTCAAGATTTTTTCCCGACAATTTTCCGTAATCTGCAAAAGCCTTTGTGTCATAATAAACACTGCCGTTTTTTGCATAGGCATAGCCTTTATCAATAAGTGTCTGTATCATTTCGATTATATGGGGCATCTCCTTTGTGGCATGGGGATTGTAGGTTGCCGGTTCCACATTAAGCCCTTCGGCGTCCTTAACGGCCTCTTTAATATATCTCTCCGTTATAACCTCTGTTGAAACCCCCTCTTCATTTGCCCTTTTTATAATTTTATCGTCTACATCAGTAAAATTCTGAACGTAAGAAACCTCGTAGCCCTTATATTCCATATATCTTCTTATTGTATCGAAAATAACGTAAGGACGGGCATTTCCTATATGAATAAGTCCGTAAACCGTAGGTCCGCAGACATACATTTTAACCTTGTTTTCCTCTATGGGGACAAACTCTTCTTTTTTCCTTGTAAGTGTGTTGTAAACCTTCACTTGCTTTCCACCCTTTCTGTCAAAACAACAGCCTGTGCGGCAATACCTTCGCCGCTGCCTGTAAAGCCTAAGCCTTCCTCCGTTGTTGCCTTTATATTTATCCTGTCAATATCGATTTCCAAATCCTCTGCTATATTTTTTTCCATTTCGGAAATATAGCCCATCATCTTAGGTCTTTGGGCAATAATACAGCCGTCCACATTTACAACCCTAAAGCCTTTTTCTTTAAGCAGAGAATTAACCTGTCTTAAAAGAACCCGGCTGTCGGCTCCCTCATATGCCGGGTCATTATCGGGAAAAAGCCTTCCGATATCCCCTAATTTAACGGCACCCGTAAGCCCGTCCATAATTGCATGTATTAAAACATCTGCATCGGAATGTCCCAAAAGACCTTTCTCAAAAGGAATTCGGACACCCCCTATAATAAGACTTCTGTTTTCCGTAAGCCTGTGTACGTCGTAACCCATTCCTACTCTGAAATCCATAAAAATCAATCCTTTTTTGGTGTTAATATAAGGAAACGATGAGCTAACCAATCAGCGATTCCTTAAATATTATATATCAAAATTCTCTCCAATGCAATAAAAAAGTGTTTATACTCAAAACAAACACACGAAAGAAGAAAAATATCATAGTAAGTCTTGTTTCCGTATGAGGAAACAACCGAACTGACGCTATCATATCAAATTCGGTATAAAATTTCTTCTAAGCGAATATAAATATAAAAAGCTTTTAAGGGACGAGAACATATGGAACAGAACGATTTTAATCTTGAAAAGCTTGCCGGATTAGCCGGACTTATTAACAGCTTTAAAGACACAGCCCGGTCTGAGCTTAATGTTAAGACAAAACCGGAGGTTACGGAGATGGATATGAAACTTGAAACACCGGCGCTGAGAACAATAAAAGCGGCTGTACCCTACATAGACAGCAGATACCGCCGAAGTCTGGGGGTTATGGTTAAGCTTATTGAAATTGACCGCTTTTTAAACGAATATAAAAATATAGGCTCGATGAGTTTAGGTGAAGGAAACAGCGGCACAAGCTTTCTGAAGGCGGTTGTTCCGGAACTTCCGAAAGAAAGCAAAAAGACGGGAGAGATGCTTATAAGGCTTTTGGAAATAAAAGAAATTACGGAAAGGAGCGATTTTTAACGTATGTCGGGAAAAGAAGATTTTTTAACCTCAAAGGCATTTAACAGTCTTGAGCCGCAAAAAAGCAGCTTATATCGGATTTTTTAAATAAAGAAAACCCGGATATAGGGGATATAATGACCTTTACAGGCAAATTAAACAAAGGAACTCCCTTAAAGCTTTTCTCCGCCTTAACTGACAGCCTTTCCGAGGCAGACAGACGAAAAACCGCAAATATTCTTGAAATAATAAAGGCTTTTTCATAATTAAAAAGAGCAACCGTTTTGGCTTTTCAGTCATCGGCTGCTCTTTTTAAATTATTTTGAAAATTGTTTTCTTATTTTAACGTATTCGCCGCAGGTTCCTATATCATAACAGTTGCCTGTCATTGTCCAAGCGTATACATCTTTGATTTTATAAAGCCAGTTAAGGAAGTTGCCGGGGGCATCGGGAGGATTTCCGCCTTTGAGATATTCATCAAAAAGCTTAACCGTTTCCTTTGTATAGATGTAGGTTGCATAAACACCTTTATTGCTTTTAGGCTCAGCCGGCTTTTCTTCCATACCTATAAGGCGGTTGTTTTCATCAAGCTCAGCTACGCCCAATGACTTAATCATTTCTACATCATTTATTTCCATAACGCAGCAGCAGTCACTGCCTTTTTCCTTAAAATAATCGTAATATTCCTTAATGGGATATGTAAAGAAATTATCGCCGGCAATTATAAGAAGGTCGTCGTCAATCTTGCCCTTTTCAATTGTATAGGCAATATCTCCTATAGCTCCGAGTCTTATATTTTCATCGGCTGTCATATCATCAATAACGGTTATTTTAGCCTTATCGCTGCGAGTTTCGTGCCAAATATCAAAATATTTGCACATTTTATGATTTGTGACAACAAAAATTTTGTCAACCTCGGGGATAGTGTTTATTTCATTGGTTATAAAATCCATCATTGTCTTACCGCCGATTTTAAGCAAGGGCTTTGGATAATATTTTGTAATGGAATAAAGTCTTGTTGCATATCCGGCAGCTAAAATAATTGCTTTCATAGTTATTCTCCTTTGAAATTAGGTTAATCGTTTCAAATCTGTTTCGTATGTTTTACATTTTATCACATACAATCCCTTAAATCAACCCCAAATTCAGATTTTACAATATTTTGCAATTTATTTTTACAGCTGCTTTTAATTTTCATAGTCTTAAGGGCTTTAAGCTCTATGTTTTCCGGCTTAATATCAATTTCGCCGCAGTAAAGAAACTGATGCATAAGAGAATATTTCCCTTTAAAGTAATTATTTGTCTCCCTGTCGCCGTATTTTGTGTCTCCTGCCAAAGGATAGCCCATATAAGACAGAACTGCTCTTATTTGATGGGTTTTGCCGGTTATAAGTTTTATTTTTAAAAGAGTATATTTCCCGTTGTTTACAAGAGGAAATATCTCTGTTGCCGTTTCTTTGGCGCCTACCGAGAGCTTAAGACTTATTTCCGCCTTGTTCCCCTCTTTTTTATGATAAGCCCGTATAACAAGTTCTTCCTCTAAAACTCCCTTTACAATGGCAAAATAATACTTTTCTATAAAATGCTCATTAAAGCCGAGACTTAACTCTCTTGCCCCTCTTAGGGTCTTGCCGAAGGTTACAAGCCCTCCCGTGTTTCTGTCAAGCCTGTTGCAGACTGATGGGGTAAAGCCTTCCTTAAGCTCCCCCTTTTCCTTCATATATGAAAGAAGTCTGAGATTAAGGCAGTCGCCGCCGGCTCTGTCGGCCTGTGTTAACATTCCGAAGGGCTTGTCAGCAACAATTATGTCATTATCTTCATAGACAATATCAAAATTGATTTTACATTTCTTAATTTGTCTTTCTTCCTTAAGCGAATCAATTGTTTCATCACTTAAAAAAAGGGTTATAATATCCCCTTCTTTTAAGATTTCGCTGCCCGAGGCTTTTTTGTTCCCAAGCTTTATATTCTTTTTTCTCAGTAGCTTGTAAACAAGTGATTTAGGCGCTTTATTCAGATATTTTAAAAGAAATTTATCCAGTCTGGAATTTTCGTTTTCACCGCTTACAACAATTTCCTTCACTCCGAATACCTCACGAATTAATCCACTTTAAATAGGCGTTTATAAAGCTGTCGATTTTGCCGTCCATAACGGCGCTTATATTTCCCGTTTCTTCTTCTGTTCTTACATCTTTAACCATAGTATAGGGCTGGAAAACATAGGAGCGGATTTGGCTGCCCCATTCTATTTTTTTAACCTCTCCTCTGATATCGGCAAGCTTTTCCATCTGCTTTTCTCTTTCAAGCTCATACAGCTTTGACTTCAACATTTTCATACAGGTTTCTCTGTTTTGAAGCTGACTTCTCTGTGTCTGACAGCTGACTACAATTCCCGTAGGCTTATGTATAAGTCTAACGGCAGAAGATGTTTTGTTGATATGCTGACCGCCGGCGCCGCTTGAACGGAACACCTGCATTTCGATATCATCAGGGTTAATATCAAAATCTATATCGTCATCAATCTCCGGCATAACATCACAGGAGGCAAAAGAAGTATGTCTTTTCTTTGCAGCGTCAAAGGGTGAAATTCTTACAAGCCTGTGAATTCCTTTTTCGCTTTTCAGAAGACCGTAGGCATTCTCCCCTTCAACTCTGAAAGTTACCGACTTAATTCCCGCCTCGTCTCCGGCTAAATAGTCAAGCTCTTCGGCTGTAAAACCGTGAGAATCACACCACTTTCCGTACATTCTGTAAAGCATACTTGTCCAGTCGCAGGCCTCTGTTCCGCCGGCTCCCGAATGGAGAGTGACAATACAGTTGCTGCTGTCATACTCTCCCGTCAGAAGTGTGGAAATTCTCAGTTCTTCAAATTTTTCAAGAAAACCGTCCTTAAGCTCCTTTGCCTCGGGAACATAGCTTTCGTCGTTTTCCTCATTTCCCATTTCCACAAGGAGCATAATCTCCTCATAGGTATCTTTAAGAGAATTATATTTTTCAACCTTTGTTTTAAGCTGTTTTGTCTGCTGAAGAATCTTTTGAGCGTTATCCATATCATTCCAAAAATCAGGATCGCCTGCGGTTTCTTCAAGCTCTTCAATCCGGGCTAAAGCCTCTTTTATATTAAGACTGTCGGAAAGCTCTTCTAATTTTTCGTCATACTTTGAAAGCTCCTGTTTAATTTGATCAAGCGCTAACATATATTTACACACCTTTCATTAACTCATTCACACATTTTTCTTATTTTTACGATGCATTTCTTCCGCAGCAGTATTTATATTTCTTTCCGCTGCCGCAGGGACATGGATCGTTTCTACCTACTTTCTTTTCTTTTCTCACTTTAGGACCGCTGACATTTGTGTCGTCCTTATTTGTGGCTACAGGCTGTGCAACCTGTTCTCTTTCAACAGGAACAGCCGGACGAACATGGAAAAGCCCTCTTACAACATCTCTTTGAATATTGTCGCTTAATTCGTTAAACATATCGTAGCTTTGGAATTTATATTCAACAAGAGGATCTCTCTGGGCAAGAGCATGAAGACTTACACCCTGACGCATCTGATCCATATCATCAATATGGCTCATCCATTTTTGGTCAACAACTCTGAGGGTAATAACTCTCTCTACCTCACGCATCATTTCTTCGCCGAATTCTTCTTCCTTGGTTTCATAAGCCTTCTTTGCGGCGTCAATAAGTCTTTCTTCAATATCGGCAGGCACAAGTGTACTGTCTTTAAGCTCCTGTTCTGTTAAAACAATAGGCGGAAGACCGAACATAGTCATCATCTGTTCGTTAAGTGAAAACATATCCCATTCGTCTGTGTTTGAGTCTGCCGGAGCATGAATGGCTACCTCTCTCTTTATAACCGCCTCAACCATACCCAAAATCTTTTCTTTGAGGTTTGCCCCCGAAAGAACTTCTTTTCTTTCGGCATATATAATCTCTCTCTGTTCATTGTTAACCTGGTCATATTCAAGGAGATGCTTTCTTGTGGCAAAGTTGTTTCCTTCAACCTTCTTCTGAGCGTTTTCAATAGCCTTGGTAAGCATCTTTGCCTCAATAGGTTCGTCTTCATCAAGCCCCATAGCCGCAATGGCTTTTCCTACCTTTTCGGAGCCGAAAAGACGCATAAGGTCATCTTCAAGAGAAATGAAAAATCTTGATTCACCGGGGTCACCCTGTCTTCCGGAACGGCCTCTAAGCTGATTGTCGATACGTCTTGACTCGTGTCTTTCCGTACCTATAATCTTAAGACCTCCCAGCTCCGCTACTCCTTCGCCTAATTTAATATCGGTACCTCTTCCGGCCATATTCGTGGCAATTGTTACTGTATAAGCTTCTCCGGCAAGGGCAACAATTTCGGCCTCTTTTGCGTGATATTTAGCGTTCAAAACCTGATGGGGTATATGTTCCTTTTTAAGCATCTTGCTTAAGACTTCCGATTTATCGATAGTAACCGTACCTACAAGAACGGGCTGACCCTTTTCGTAGGCTGCCTTTATTTCCTTTACAACAGCTCTCAGCTTTCCTGCCTCTGTTTGATAAACCTGATCTCCCAAGTCTTTTCTTATAACGGGAACATTTGTAGGTATACAGACAACGTCCATACCGTAAATCTGGCGGAATTCCCCTTCTTCTGTCTGTGCGGTACCTGTCATACCGGCTTTCTTTTCATATTTATTGAAGAAATTCTGGAAGGTTATTGTTGCAAGAGTCTTGCTTTCTCTTTTAACCTCAACCCCTTCTTTTGCCTCGATAGCCTGATGAAGACCGTCGGAGTATCTTCTTCCCGGCATAAGACGACCTGTAAATTCGTCTACAATAACAATCTGTCCGTCTTCGCTTACAACATAGTCCTGATCGAGATGCATATTGTAGTTAGCCTTAAGGGCATTATTTATATAGTGCTGAAGTTCCATATTTTCGGGGTCGGAAAGGTTTGTAACGGCAAAATATCTTTCCGCCTTTAAAATACCCTCCTGTGTAAGGGAAACAGTCTTTCCCTTTTCGTCAACAACAAAGTCGCCCTCCTCCTGCATCTCTTCTCTTATAAGGGGGTTTAAAGCCTCCTGTTCGTTTAAGATACGTCCGGGGGTTAAGGTTCTTGCAAAGGCATTTGCAAGGTCATAAAGCTTTGTGGATTTTCCTGCTGCTCCCGAAATAATAAGGGGAGTTCTTGCCTCGTCTATAAGAACAGAGTCTACCTCGTCCACTATAGCGTAGTGAAGACCTCTTTGAACCATATCTTTTTCATAAACAACCATATTGTCTCTCAGATAGTCAAAGCCAAGTTCATTGTTTGTGGAATAGGTTATATCACAGTTATAGGCCTCCTGCTTTTCCGCCTTAGACATATCATGAAGGTTTACGCCTACGGTAAGACCTAAAAACTCGTGAATCTGACCCATCCACTCGGCGTCACGCTTTGCAAGATATTCGTTTACCGTAACAATATGAACACCTTTTCCCTCAAGGGCATTAAGATAAGCCGGAAGTGTTGACACAAGGGTTTTACCTTCACCTGTTTTCATTTCGGCAATTCTGCCCTGATGAAGAACAACACCGCCTATAAGCTGAACGTCAAAATGACGCATATTAAGAACACGCTTTCCTGCCTCCCTTACAACTGTAAAGGCCTCAGGCAGTATATCGTCAAGAGTTTTGCCCTGTGACAAAAGCTCTTTAAAATAAGGTGTTTTAGCCTTAAGCTCATCATCCGAAAGCTTTTCCATTTCACTTTCGTAGCCGTTTATTTTAGCAACTACGGGCTTAATTCTCTTAAGCTCCTTGTCGCTGTATGTTCCGAAAATTTTTTCAAATATATTCATTTCACAACTCCTCATTTAAGTTTAAACCTTCCTGTTCTTAATAAAGAACGGAAAGCCCCTTGCCCCGAAACAAACTTTTATAAAACGTATATAACTCATACGCTTACTTTCCCATTATCTTCATTATCCATATAGTTTAACACACTTAGATACGCATATAC
>JAJQBF010000052.1 GCA_021203425.1 Clostridiales bacterium
ACTTAAAGGAAGTAAAGTCTGATTATTTTATCAGTCATCAATTGATTTGCTTAATTTTAATATCGGGAGGAATTAAAATGTATTGTACTAACTGCGGAGCGGATATAGGAGATTCCGCTTACTGTCCAAATTGCGGAACAAAGGCAGGTTCCGACACTGTCAAGCCGGAAACATTAAACAATAACAATAATAATAACAGTGTGGAAAATTCGGCTGAAACACATTTGGCTCCAAAGCTTTCTGATTATATAGCCCCTACTCCGCCGCCGAACAATAACACTGGCAAAATTATTATAATATCAGCCGTCTGTGTTGTAATTTTGGCTGCTATTGCTCTTATAGGCATCAAACCCCTTATGGCAAGTATGGAAAACAAAAAAGCCTACGAAGAAGGAACCCTTCTTTACGAACAGGACAGCTATGAAGAGGCTTTAGCCGTTTTCGAATCTCTCGGCGATTATGAAGACTCTGCTGAAAAAGTAAACCTGTGTAATGATGCAATAGCTGAGGCTGCATATCAGGATTCTCTGAATTCGGCTATAGAAGTCTATAATGCAGGCGACTACACATCAGCTATAACATTATTCAATGAACTGGATTCTTCCGGCACAAACCCGGAAATTCAGGAATGGATTGAAAAATGCAAAGAGGGTGTATATCAATATGCCTCTGAACAATATAACAACGAAAATTATGCGGAGGCAAATACATATTTCGCTATGATAAGCGGCTATAAAGATGCCGATGATATGACGGCGGAGGCCACAAAGGCAGTTACCTATCTTTCAGCCGTTGACCTTTATAACGAGGGAAATTATGACGCAGCCTTAGACGTATTCGAAACAATGGAAGGCTACAAAGAGGCTGACAGCTATGCCACGGACTGCCGTGTTATGATTATGAGAGCAAAGTGGAAACCGGCTTTTATAAACTATATTCAGTCAGACAGTGATCCGCAATATCACAGGTTTGCTTTTATTTATGTAGACAATAACAGCGTTCCCGAATTATACGTCAGAGGAGCCAGCGAAGCCGAAGGTGATAAAATCTGCGTATTTAATTACTACGGCAATATTGATGAATATCACCTGAACCGTACAGGAGGAATGAGCTATATCAAAGGCAGCGGTTTAGTGCGTAACGAAAACGGCAGTCAGGGCTGTATAGGTGTTGACATTTACTCATTGTCAAATTTGGTTATGACGGAAATTCATTCGGGAACAGAGTTTTATGATCTCAGCAACGGCGGAGATTATGACACTGTTATTCCCTACGAATGTACATGGGGCGGACAAACTGTTTCAAAGTCGGAATTCGACAGACTCGACAATGCCGCCTTTAATTCTTCAAAGGCACAAAAAGTTAATACAGGATATACAGCGTCTGAAATGATAAACTACATAAATACCAATTTTTAAATTCAGCTTGTTTAGGGAGGAAAACTATGTATTGCTCAAACTGCGGAAAAGATATCGGGGATTCCGCTTATTGCTATAATTGCGGTGCAAAAGCCGATACCGATACCTATGATGATATGGAACCGGAGGTAAGTGAAGAAGGTTATTTGCCTGATGAATACGAAGAAGATGAGGAAGATCCGGAAGAAAACAAGTATTATCCGTCTTCTGAAAAAAAGCCAAACAATAACAGCAGTAAAATTATCACAATATCGGCTGTCAGTGTTATACTTTTAATTATCGTTATACTTATAGCCTATAAGCCCGTTATGAACAGTGTTGAAAATAAGAAAGTTTATAATAAAGGCATTGAGCTTTATGAAAGCGGAAATTACGAGGCGGCACTCGAAATATTTAATTCCTTGGGTGATTACAAAGACGTTTCCGAAAAAATAACCCTGTGTAATGAGGCTGTATATCAAAACTCTTTAAATTCAGCCATAGAGGCTTATAACAGCGGAGACTACACAACAGCTATTACATTGTTAAACGGCTTAAACTCTTCAGGCAACAACGCAGAAATTCAAGAGTGGATAGAAAAATGCCGTGAGGGTGTATATCAGTATGCCGCAGAACAGTATAACAACGAAAATTTTGCAGAGGCAAATAAAGATTTCGCTATGATAAGCGGCTACAGAGATGCCGATGATATGGCGGCTGAGGCTCAAAAGGGCAGTTCCTACCTTTCGGCAATTGAACTTTATGATGCCGAAAGCTATGATGAGGCGCTTGAAATCTTCGAAACAATAGAAGGCTACAAAGACGCAGACACTTATATTACAAACTGCCGTGTTATGATTATGAGGGCTAAGTGGAAACCGGCTTTTATAAATTATATTAAGTCCGATAAGGATTCGTCTAAGCACAGATATACATTTACATACATAGACATAAACAGCACTCCCGAATTATATATCGAATCAACCAACGGAGGAGCACCTAAACTATGTGTATTTAATTATTACGGGGAAATTGATGAATATTCTTTAAGTGTGGGCAGCAAAGCTTATATTAAAGCAAGCGGTTTGTTGTATAGTGAGCTTTATTCTATGGATAATGTAGATATTAGAATATATTCATTATCAAACTTGATCTTAACAGAGATTCATTCAGGGGGATATGTATATACTTCATCGGACAATTCCAAATATACTTGGGACGGAAAAGTTGTTTCCAGAAACGAATGCTTTGAACAGGCTGAGGCGATATTTGACTCTTCAAAAGCAACAACAATTAAAGCAACATATACAGCCTCGGAAATGATTAACTACATAAACTCCAATTTCTGATTATTCTTACAGCCGAAAGACCGCCGTAAACCTTAAAAACAAAGGCTTACAGCGGTTTTCTTTTTGTTTATATTAGGTTTTTCTCTTTTCTCAGCCTATAGCGGCAAAGGCATTTTCCAAATCTGCTATTATATCATCTACATTTTCAAGACCGACCGAAAAACGAACCATACCGCTTTCAATACCTGCAGCGGCAAGCTGTTCATCGCTTAACTGTCTGTGAGTTTCACTTGCAGGATGAAGAACACAGGTTCTTATATCGGCAACATGAACCTCGTTGGAAGCCAGCTTAAGAGAATTCATAAATTTAACAGCCGGCTCTTTTCCGCCCTTAAGCACGAAAGAAATTACACCGCTGCAGCCCTTAAGATATTTCTTAGAGAGGGCATAATTTTCGTCGCCTTCCAAACCGGGATAGCATACGCTTTCAACCTGCTCAACAGACTGTAAATATTTTGCAACTGTCATTGCGTTTTCACAATACTGTTTCATACGTACTGCCATTGTTTCAAGACCTAAATTAAGAAGAAAGGAAGAGTGCGCCGCAGGGTATACTCCGAAATCACGCATAAGCTGCATACGTGCTTTAATTATATAAGCCTTATTTCCGTAAGTCTCCGTATAGGAAAGTCCGTGATAGGTTACGTCCGGCTCGGTTATTTCGGGGAATTTGCCGTTTGTCCAGTCAAATTTACCGCCGTCAACTATGACACCGCCTATTTGAAGGGCATGACCGTCCATATATTTTGATGTGGAATGAACAACAATATCTGCGCCGAATTCAATAGGCTTACAAAGTATAGGTGTGGCAAATGTGTTGTCTACAATAAGAGGAACACCGTGTTTATGAGCTGCGGAGGCAAACCGCTCTATATCAAAAACAGTAAGCGCAGGATTTGCTATTGTTTCGCCGAAAACAAGTCTTGTTCTGTCGTCGAAAGCAGCCTCGATTTCCTCGTCTGTGGCATTTTTGCCTATAAATTTACACTCTATTCCCAAACGCTTAAGAGTGTGTGAAAACAGATTAACCGTTCCGCCGTAGATTTCCGTTGTGCTTATAAAGTTGTCTCCAATACTGCAAATGTTCAAAATAGAAAGAAGTACAGCCGCCTGACCGGAAGTAGTACACATAGCACCTACTCCGCCCTCCAAATCGGCAATTTTATCCTCTACAGCCATAACCGTAGGGTTAGCAAAACGGGAATAAATAAGAGATTTTGTGGGGTCGTCAAAAACAGCGGCAACCTCCTCTGTTGAGTCATAAACATAAGTGGTACTCTGTACAATAGGAACCACTCTCGGTTCGGAATTACCCGGGGTATAGCCCGAATGCAGACATTTTGTTTCGTCCTTCATTTATAAGTCCTCCTGTATAAAAATTTTACGGTTTCCCTTTGTTCGAATTGCTGCTTTTTAAAGAAACAATAGTTGATAATTAAATATGGTGTAAAGCAAGTACGGTCTGTTCCACAATTCTGAGAACATCTTTGTGAAGATGCCTTTCGCTTGTCTTTTTTGTTTGCTTTGTCATACTTACAGGTTCAGCCTGAACAGCACCGCTGTCGGAGTTTTGGTTTTCCTCTTCGGAATCTTCATCTTTCGATTCTTCCTCCTGCTCGGGCTGCTCCTCCTCTTTCTCTTCTTCCTCTTCATCTTCGGAAGAATCGGTTTTAGTCTCAGTCTGTCCGTTCTGTTCCTCTCCTTCGGAAAGAGCCGCTGCCTCAACACGCATAAAATAATTTGCATTTGCCCTCAAAACCTTAACCCATACATCATAACCGGCAGCATTAACATGAATATATTCGTCAGAGGTATATTCTGCCTTTAAGCCGTTGTCAGAATCAATAAGCCTGTCCCCTATATTAATAAATTCAAGATAGTCATATTTCTGACAATATTCATACATTATACCGTTAAACGTTCTCATATTTGTGTTGTTGAGATTCGTCTTTTGTGAAGGACCGTACATATATGTAAGACCGATTATGTATATTTTAGCCTTGGGAGCCTTTGTATGTATTCTGTAAATAAGCGTATTGTAATTATCTACTGATTCATCTATTGTTTTCCAGCCTAAGTCATTTCCTCCCAGACATATAAAAACCTTCGAAACACCGCTTTTTTCAACAGCGTCTTCAATAAGCATCTTTTCTCCCTGATAAACGGGGTGAAGCGTAGATTCACTGACAGGGCTTACCGCCTGCCAAAGTGAAAAGCTGCCTGCGGCAAGAAAAACAGGGTCTGACAAAAAGCCGTCGCCCATTGAACGGCAGTATCTCTCAAAACCAACCATAATGGAATCTCCCACAAAGGCGGAGTTTTCGAAAAATCCGTCTGTTTCATCGTTATATAAAGGCATATCCGGAACAGGTTTGGCATAGGTATAAAAAAACCGAATCGTCATCGTCGGCATAAACATTTAATCCGCCGGCAAACAGACATATAATAGGAAGTAAAGCTATTTTCTTCATTTAATTTTCCCCCTTGTGTGTTCGTTTACAGCTGAGATGCTTCGGCTGCCTCAACCGCTGTAAAATATTTTGCATAAGATCTTAAAACCTTTATCCAAACGTCATAACCCTCCGCTGTCATATGCACGTAATTGTCAGAAGTATATTCAGACTTTAAACCGTCTGTTGAATCTATAAGTCTGTCGCCTATGTTTATAAATTCCAAATAATCATAGTTTTCACAATAGCTGTACAATGCATCATTAAAAATTCTCAGGTTAGCGTTTGTATATCCGTTTTCAAACCTCTGCCCCGGGGCATAAATATAGGTTGCACCTATTATATAAATCTTTGCCTCCGGCGATTTATTGTGAATTCTGAATATTAATGTGTTATATTCATCAAGGGTTGTCGCAGTGTCCGTCCATACCAAATCATTCATTCCCAAAAACAAAAATACTTCCTCTGCGCCGGTTTTCACTATAGTGTCTTCAGGCGACAGCTTTTCGCCGCCGTAGGTGGGGTGAAGAGTTGTGTCGGTTACCGGACCTATTGCCTGTTTAAGTGAAAAACTTGTTGATGCCAGAAAAAGGGGATTACAGAAGAAACCTTCTCCCAAAGCCTCACAATATCTTCCGAAACCTACGGTAAGAGAATCTCCGTAAAAAACAGAATTTTCAAAAAATTTGTCTGTTTCTTCATCATATATAGGCATATCGGGAACTGCCTTGGCATAGCTCGTACCCGCAACATAGTTATTGTTGACGGATTTTGTTGTGGCCTCTGTTGTAGGTTCTTCCGTAACAGCCTCTGTTGTCTGCTCTTCTGTTACAGCTTTCGCCGATTTTGCGATAATCGGGTTTTCGCTGTAGCTTTTAGTAAGGAAAAATGTTGCTGCAAGAGATGCTACGCATAAAATTGCTGCGAAAAATATCGCAAAAAATTTCCTGCGCATAAAAACCTCCTAAGTGTTTAATATATTGCGTTTATTCCCAAATCTGTATCAATTGTGTTCAGGTTATACAATATAAGTGTATTTTCTATATTATTTTCGTTTATAAAATCACATACCGACCCTCTGTAATATCTTGTGTCAAAAACATATATTGTTTTATAGTGTTCGGCTAAAAAAGGCGCAAGACAGTTTGCAAAGCTGTCTTTTATAACCGCAAGACTGCCCCTTGCCTCCTTCGAATTATTCTTAATTTCCGTAAGGGGGTGAAGATTATTTAAAAACAGTGAATATTTATCTTTCATGTCTAAATAGTCAAGGTTATAAAAAGAATCGGAAACCTCTTCTGTGTCGGTGTAGGTTACCGTATAATCGGTATCTGTTTTATAAAGCTCTATTGTGTCCGCCTTATCGGCTCCCATATTTACCTTTGAATATATGGTGCCCTTGAAGTCATCTGTTACCTGTTCTATGTCAAAATAACTTTCATCAAAAGGCTCAAAGCCCATTTCGGCGGCAATTTCTCTGTATGCTATATAAGCTGCCTTTGTTGTCCAGTGATGATCGAGGTTATAATAGAGGTTTTCCTCCTTATTTTCGTAAAGCGGCGAATATACATCTATATTGTCGGCTTTAATACGTGAGTAATATTCCTCCATTTCCTCATACTGTGTAGGAGTTTCGGCAAAATTCGGAAGTTTCTCCGAATAGATTTCCGCCGCCGTAGGGACAAGGGCACAGTAAACCTTGCTGTTAGTTTTTTCAGCTAAATTATTAAGCTTGTCAACAGTGTCGTCCATAGTTTCCGGCTTGTTATATTTTTCGAGAAAGCTGCCGTCTTTTCCTATATAAATACCATTTACTTCCTTCTGACCCAAAACATAAACGGAGAAAACTCCGTTCAGTTCCATAAAGCTGTCTCTGAAAGGGAAATGATCTTCGATATATGTGCCTAAATTCTCGGCAAGATCTCCGCTTAAAAGACTTTCGACCGAAACCTCGGGAAAAGGTTCCAAATTTCTGTTTTCATTTTCGGAAAACTCCTTTTTTGGAGATACTATGAAAGCCGCAAGCAAAATAACCACAATAACAGAGGGCAGAATATAAAATTTATTCATATGCTTTCACCTCAAAATCTGAAATATAAGAAGGGGCTGAAAGAACTGCTGACCATAAAGGAAACCGCAGCAGCAAACAAAACAAGTCTTACCGCACAGTCACCGAGCCAAATTGTATATTTAACCCCGCCCTTTTTAAGCTTTGAAAACCAATTCATATAAACCTTATAAACGGGAGCGGCAAAAATAAGAGCAGTCACAAAAACAATTCCCGAATTGGACATATTATATAAAAATGCCCTGTCTATAAGGGGATTTCCGTTAAGCATAAAGAGGGATTTGTAAAAGCTTATTATATCCGAAATATTTGTCAAGTCGAAAACCGCAAAGCCCAGGAAAATTATTACGGCGGAATAAATATGCCTTATAATAAAGGGCAGCCTTTTCACAATATTTCCCCATATATATTTTTCTCCTACCAAAAAACAGGCATAATAAAGCCCCCAAATAAGGAAGTTCCATTCGGCTCCATGCCATATTCCCGTTAAGCCCCACACTATAAACATATTTATAATATGTCTTGCTGTGCCTTTTCTGTTTCCGCCCAAAGGGATATATACATAATCTCTGAACCAACTTGAAAGAGACATATGCCATCTGCGCCAAAATTCCGTAATGGAGTCAGAATAAATCGGGTAGTCGAAGTTTTCCAAATAATTAAAGCCCATCATCTTGCCCATACCTATAGCCATATCTCCGTAGCCGCTGAAATCATAGTAAAGCTGAATGGCTATA
The DNA here is from genome assembly GCA_021203425.1 of Clostridiales bacterium. Taxonomy (GTDB): domain Bacteria; phylum Bacillota; class Clostridia; order Lachnospirales; family CAG-274; genus JAJQCI01. The sequence continues at coordinate 8,002 of JAJQBF010000052.1, forward strand.
CAAATAAGACCGACCCAAGCCGACAAAACCGAAAGCTGAGTAAATTCCTCCGCTTTAATCGCCGCCCAAAGGGCACCTATTCTGTCGGCAATAAGAACCTTTTTAAATATACCTACCAAAAATCTCGATGCACCGTCAAGAAAATTGTTAAGGCTGTGCTTTCTGCTGTGAAGTTCCCTGCATATATCCGAAAATCTTACAATAGGTCCGGCTATAAGCTGAGGAAACATACTTACATAACAGACAAAATTAATAAGGCTCTTCTCCGCCTCCACATTACCTCTGTATACATCTATACAACAGCTTAAAATCTGAAAAGAGAAAAAGCTGATGCCTATAGGCAAAGCCGGAGATGTAAACTCAATATTAATGAAAGGAAGTCTGTTCAGGTTTTGAACTATAAAGCCGGCATATTTAAAATATCCCAAAAAGCTTAAACAGGCAATAACGGCTATAACAACAACGGTCTTTCGGATAAGCCCGTTTTCATAAAATCTTTCCATAACCCGACAGCAGACATAGCCCACCGCAGACAGGAATATCAAAAGAAATATGTAAACAGGCTCACCCCAGCCGTAAAAAATAAGGCTTGCGCACAGAAGTATAAAATTCTTTGCCTTAAAAGGCACTATATAATACAGCACCAAAAACAAAGGCAAAAAGAAAAATAAAAATTCTAAGCTGCTGAAAACCATTTAGATTTCTTCCTCAATTATACTTAAAACAGATGAAGGATCTTCACAAATTATAACATATGCATAGCTGCCCGATGAGCCTACTATACCGTCTGAGGCTTTGTCGAATTCTTCTGCATTGTAATTTTCAAGCTCGGCAAGCTTTCTTGTAAGATAGTCGTTAAGAGTTGTTTCAAGCTCGGCTGCTCCTGTTTCATCGTCTGCCTTTAAAATCATAAGGGCGTCTGCCTTAACAGCATCAAGAGCCTCTGCCGCTGCATAATCGGCAAGTGTGCTTGTGTCGATACCGAAATAATTCATCATATAATCATCGTCATAGGGAACAAGCTCTTCAAAAGCTCCGCTTTCCACACATTTGTCGTAAATATCTCCGCAGGATACACCGGCTGTTTCGTCTGTACTCTCTTCATCTTCGTCGGAAACTTCGTCTTCTTCCGGTTCGGTTTCATCAGCCTCAACTGCCTCTGTTTCGGCAGCTGTGCTGCTTGAAGTCTCGTCTGAACTTCCGCCACAGCCCGAAAGAAGAATACCTGTTGCTAAAATTACTGTTATAAATCTTTTCATTTTCAAATTTTCCTCCTGAAATTCTATGTTTTTTCTGCTGTTGTCATATTTAAGCGATTCCTTAACGAAAAATTAAGAAACCTCTCCTTTATTGATACAAACACCACCATATATTATATTAACTTTTTTTTATTTTTTCAAGTTACATTCCGCAAAAAAATACACCTATATCTAATTTTTTTCATAATTTTTATTAAGATTTTACTGTAAAAGCGTTGTCGATAGACAAATAGATGGGCAAACAAAGTTTGCGCAGCTGTTTGTCTAGCAGACAACCTCCCCTGTATGAGCAGCGTAGGGCGATAGTCCGGAGCGGCGAATTCAGGGGCGATTGCGAAAGTGCATCAGCACGCAGCAATCGGCTTTTACAGTATAGTAGTTTGTAGTGCAGTCGGCTTTTTCAGTATGACGAGTATCTGCGGAGTATATTTTTAACAAAACCGCAAAAGGACGGTCTGCCCGTAAGCAGCCGTCCCTTGTGCGATGAGTTACATACAATAAAATAAAAGGAGGAGATTTCATATCGCAAATAAACTTATTTTCTTATAATTATTTCTGTGGGAGTGGTTCCGTCTTCGTCATATGTTATCATTATAACGGTACCTTCCGATATATCCGATAAGGAGGTCTGTGTCTTTCCGCCGTCAGTTTCCGTAAATATAATACTGTCGCTTACGGTAATTGTCTTTTCTTCGCCGTTAAATGTCATATCTGTCATTTCACCATCGGTTTTTTCTCTCTCCGGCATCTCAGGCATTTCGCCGTCGGGTTTCTTTCCCTCGGACATCTCAGGCATTTCGCCGTCGGGTTTTTCTCCCTCGGACATCTCAGGTACTTCGCCGTCGGGTTTTTCCGTCATTTTGCCTTCACCCATTTCCGATTTTTCGCCCTCAAATTCTTCTCCGTCGGGAAGTTCGCCGGTTTCTCCTTCAGGAGTTTCACCCTTGGGACCGCCGTTTCTTCCGCCGCCCCCTCTTCCTTCAGATTCAACTATTGTAATTGTGCTGCCGTCAACAGCCGTCACCTGAGCCATAGTTCCTCTCTGACCTTTCATAACTTCATCACCCTGACCATCGGCTGCCTGTGTTTCAACTGCCACCGTTGTCTGTTCTGATGCGCAGGCGCTTAAACACGTTAAATTAAGTACGCTTATTACCGCTATCACTGCTGCAATATGTATTTTCTTTTTCATATTAAACACTCCTTTAAAAGTTTTGTTTCGATTTATGTTTTGTTTGTTGCTATGTGGAATATAATACCTGAGAAAAATTAAATCAAAAGAGTAAAATATTATTGGTTCGATTAAATCAAAATTAAGCCGTTATAATATAATTTATTTTTTAAAGTGTTGTCTGTAACTCAAAGCAGCGATCGTTGTTTTACGGTACAGCGGTATTCACCCTGTATATATG
>JAJQBF010000232.1 GCA_021203425.1 Clostridiales bacterium
ATATATAATGTAAAGGAGGGTATAATTTATGATTTATACGGTAACGCTGAATCCGGCTCTTGACAAAACAGTCGAAATTCCCAAACTGACTATTGATGTTATGAACCGAATTACGGTTATGAGAACAGACCCGGGCGGAAAGGGCATAAACGTGTCAAAGGTTATTGACAAGCTGGGCGGTAAAAGCGTGGCAGTCGGAATCTTAGGAGGTCATACGGGGGAATCGATTCTTTCAGCCGTTAAAAAAATGGGTATTGAAACAGACTTTGAGTTTGTTGAAGGGGAAACCAGAACAAATTTGAAAATCGTCGATCCGGTTTTACACACAAACACAGATATTAACGAGCCGGGGGTAACGGTTTCCGAAGAAGTTATGAACAAGCTTCTGGAAAAGGTTCCCGGAAAGGTTAAAGAAGGGGATATTGTTATTCTTTCGGGAAGTATTCCCAAGGGAACTCCCAAGGATATTTACGCACAGTGGATTAAGATTTGTAAGGGCAAGGGGGCTAAAGTTTTTCTCGATGCCGACGGAGAACAGCTTGAAATAGGGCTTGCTGCCTCGCCTTATCTTATTAAGCCCAATAACCACGAGTTATCGGCGCTTTTGAATCAAAAGCTTGAAACTCCCAAAGAGCTTGAATCGGCGGCAAAGGAACTTATGAAAAAATACGGAATAGGAAAGATTGTTGTTTCAATGGGCGGTGAGGGCGCTTTATATGTAACAAATGAAAAGACAATCTATGCCGAAGGGCTTATTAAGGTTCCCGTTGGAAGTACGGTAGGGGCAGGAGACAGCGTTGTGGCTGCTTTGGCTGTAGCTGAAGAAAAGGGCTTAAGCCTTGAAGAAACCGTTAAGCTTTCAACGGCAACGGGAGCGGCAAACGTAATGTGCAGCGGAACACAGGCGGCGGAATATGACGTAATAGAGGGGCTTATCCCTAAAGTTGTATATCGTCAAATCTAAAATTTAAAACTTTTAAAACGAAAGTTATTGTTGCAGTAACATATAAAAATATATATAATAAAAGAAATGAGGTATGATTTATGAAAGCAAAAGGTGTTAGACTTCATGCAGCTTATGATTTAAGACTTGAGGAATTCGAACTTCCCGAGATTACAGACGATGAAATTCTGGTAAAGGTTGTTTCGGACAGTATTTGTATGTCAACCTATAAATGCGCTATTTTGGGAAAAGCCCACAAGCGTGTTCACGAAGACGTAGCCGACCACCCGGCAATTATGGGTCACGAATTTGCCGGAGACATTGTTAAGGTGGGCAAGAACCATCAGGATAAATTTAAACCCGGTATGAAATTCACTCTTCAGCCTGCTTTAAACTATAAGGGCACAATGTGGAGCCCCGGATATTCATATGAATTTTTCGGCGGAGATGCTACATACTGCATTATACCGGCTGAAGTTATGGAGCTTGCTGTCTTCTTAAATATGAAGGAAAGGCTTATTATGAGGCCTCACTTGCAGAGCCAATGTCATGCATCATAGGTGCATTTAACGCAGCTTATCACACACAGATGGGTGTTTACGAACACTTTATGGGAATTAAAGAAGGCGGAAAGCTTGCTATTTTAGCCGGAGCCGGTCCCATGGGCTTAGGCGCTCTTACATACGCTCTTCACAGAGATGTTCGTCCATCAATGGTTGTTGTAACGGATATTAATCAGGACAGACTTGACAGAGCAGCTCATCTCTTCCCTCCGGCAGAAATAAAGGAACAGGAAGGAATTGACCTTCTCTTTGTAAACACAGGGGAATTTGAGAATGCCGCTGAGGAATTAATTAAGATTTCCGGCGGAACAGGCTTTGATGATGTTCTCTGCTATGCACCCGTTGCCTCTGTTGTTACACTTTCAAGCGATATTTTAGGCAGAGACGGCTGTCTTAACTTTTTTGCCGGTCCCACAGACAATAAGTTCAGCGCACCTATGAATTTCTATGACGTACACTATAACTCAACTCACGTTATGGGAACAACAGGCGGAAATACAGCTGGTATGATAGAATCTCTTGAGCTTACGGCAAGTGGCAGAATCAACCCGGCTGTTATGGTAACACACATCGGAGGTCTTGACGCAGCGGCTGAAACAACTCTTAACCTTCCTAAAATTCCAGGAGGAAAGAAACTTATCTATACTCACCTTACAATGCCCCTTACTGCCCTTACAGACTTAAGAGCAAAGAGCGAGGCAGAAAACGATGAAAGATTTATTGCCTTGGCTGATATTGTAGACGCAAACAAGGGTCTTTGGTGTCCCGAGGCTGAGGAATACTTACTTAATAATTTTATAGAAGAATAATTATACTGCGATAAGCCTGTCTGTGCTTATGCAGTACAGACAGGAGGAAACATAATGGTAGATTCAATGGAAACGAGAAGAAACGCAATAGCAAACCTTGTAGACGAAAAAGGCTCTGTCAGCTTTTCAATGCTTAAGGAGGAATTTCCCAACGTGTCGGAAATGACCTTAAGAACAGACCTTAAAAGCCTTGATGAGGAAAAGCGAATTTTAAGGGTTCACGGGGGCGCTAAGTCAGTTCAGTTTCTGGTGGGAACAGATGACCTTCTTACAAGAAAGTCCTTCAGAAACGTAGCCGAAAAAAAAGACAATAGCCGAAAAAGCCTTAAGTCTTATAAGACCGGGAAAGTCTCTCTTTTTAGACTCGGGCAGTACAACAACAGTCCTTGCAAAGGCAATACCGGATCAAAACAATCTTATATACACTTCATCTTTAAGCTGTGCAGCGGAGCTTGCAAATTTAGACAAGCCGGAAATATTTATGCCCGGAGGCAGGCTTAACCGCTACAGTCAAAGTGTCTGCGGAATAACCACAATTAAAGAGGTTGAGCGCATGAATTTTGATATGGCTTTTTTGGAAGTAACAGGCTATTGTAAGGGCGCCGGCTTTACCTGCGGAATAAACGACGAGGCACTTCTTAAGCAGACGGTTATACAGCGTTCTGAACAGGATATAGTTCTTATGGACAGCTCTAAGCTGGATAAAAAATACAGTTTCGGTATTTGTTCTCTTTCTGAAATCAACATTATAGTTTCCGACGGAAAACTCCCTAACGAATTTATTGAGGAATGTGTCAGGAACAAGGTATCAGTCCTATAGAGATATACACTCCGCTCTCAGGGTTTGGGCGGAGAAATACAGGAGGTATTTTAAATGAAAACGGTGTACAACGATTCGGAAAGTTTTTATCCGCAATGGTAATGCCTAATATAGGCGCTCTTATAGCTTTTGGATTTTTAGCTGCTCTCTTTATTGATGCAGGCTGGATTCCCAATGAAGGTTTCAACAGTATGGTAAGCCCTATGCTTTCATACTTAATCCCTATTTTGATTGCATCTACAGGTGGTAAGCTTGTAGGCGGCGACAGAGGCCGAGTAGTAGGCGCAATAGCCATAATCGGTCCCATAATGAGCAACACAGAAATAACAATGCTTATGGCGGCTATGATAGTAGGCCCCTTAGGCGGCTGGTGCATTAAGAAATTTGACGAGGCTATGGACGGTCATATGCCGGCAGGTTTCGAGATGCTTATAAACAACTTCTCAGCCGGTATAATCGGTATGGTTTTGGCTATGCTTGGTTATGTTATAATCGGTCCCGTAATGAGTATAATTCTTGCAATTTTAACAGCAGGTGTAAACATTCTTGTAAACCACGGTCTTCTTCCCCTTATAGCAATATTCATTGAACCGGCAAAGGTTCTCTTCCTTAACAACGCAATCAACCACGGTGTATTTACACCAATAGCAACAGAACAGGCTGCTGAACTGGGAAAGTCAATTATGTATATGCTTGAGGCAAATCCCAGTCCCGGCTTAGGTGTACTTCTTGCTTATATGTTCTTCTGTAAAGACAAAACAACAAAGGATTCTGCTCCCGGCGCTGTAATTATTCATCTTTTCGGCGGTATTCACGAAATTTACTTCCCTTACGTTCTTATGAACCCGGTGGTAATAATTGCTCCTATCCTAGGAAATATGTGTGCTATATTCTGGTTTAACCTTACAGGCTGCGGTCTTGTAGGTCCTGCATCACCCGGTTCTATCATAGCCTTTCTTATGATGAGCCCCGGCTCCGATATGATAAAAATTATTATAGGTGTTCTTATTGCAGCTGTTGTATCTTTCTTGGTTGCATCTCCCATAGTTAAAATGGCAGGAGGCAAGAGCCTTGAAGAGGCACAGGGCGAAATGGCGGCTATGAAAGCAGAGGCAAAGGGTACGGCTGTTCCCGTTGAAACAGTTAAGGCACCCGGTACTGTTAAAAAAGTTATATTTGCCTGTGATGCCGGTATGGGTTCATCTGCAATGGGCGCAACAAAATTCCGCAACAGAGTTAAGGCAAGCCGCCCTGACATTCATGTTTCAAATACATCTGTAGACAATATTCCTTCAGACTGCGATATAGCCGTTGTTCAGACAACACTTGCCGACAGAGCGAGAAAGTCAGCTCCTCAGGCTCAGCTTATAACAATAGGAAACTTCTTGGCAGACCCGGCTTTAGACTCTCTTTATTTACAGCTTACAACGGGAGATACACCTGAAATTATAGCTGAAGTTTCGGAACCGGAAACAGATGTTATACCGGAAGTGCCCGTTAAGAAAGAAGTTATTATAAAAGACGGAATTAAATTAGGTCAAAAGCCCGTAACAAAGGAACAGGCAATCAGGGCAGCCGGTGACTTACTTAAAAAATTAGGCTATGTAGATCAGGAATATGTAGATTCCATGCAGGAAAGAGAAAAGCTTGTAAGTACATATATGGGTATGGGTGTAGCCATTCCCCATGGAACATCTGAGGCAAAACACGGTGTAAAGAAAACAGGTATCGTATTCTTACAGTACCCCGAGGGTGTCGACTTCGGCGAGGAAAAGGCTCAGCTTGTGTTCGGTATAGCAGGCATCGGCACAGAACATATGGATCTCTTATCGAAAATTTGCACAATACTGGAAGATGAAGATGTTTTGGAGAAATTCAAAACAACAGGCGACATCGACTGGGTATTAGATCAGCTGTCATAAGCCATAACCAAAGGCTTTACATATAGACAGAACAGTTCCTAAGGAAGTGCTGATTTAAAGGAAATGAAAAAGAATTTTACGGAAAAATGCTGCGCACCACGCATAAAAAAAGCTTGAAAATATTGAAAAAGTCGTTTTTTTTATTGCTCTTCCGCTTGATTTTTCCGCCGCTGTCGCTAAAATTATTTTTCATCTTGAACTATTCAGCATTTCCCCAATTTACTCCTTATATTTCCCCGGGTTTAGGGTTAAAATGTTTATTCTGAAAAAAACTCTAAACTTGGGGGTTTTTCTCAAAAATAAAAAAAGAAATTGAGCTTTCTCGCAGAAATATAATAATATATAATGCAAACTTCAAACTTATTAAATATACGCAGGAGGTATAACACAAATGACAAGTTTTAACTATGTAATCACAGACGAAGTAGGTATCCACGCAAGACCGGCTGGTCTTCTTGTAAAGGCAGCTAAGGCTGTTTCTTCAAAGGTTATGATTAAATCCGGCAGCAAATCCGCAGACGCTACAAAGCTTATGGCGCTTATGGGTCTCGGAGTTAAAAAAGGCAACGAGGTTACCGTTGAAGTAACAGGTGACAACGAGGCAGAAGATGCAGCAATAATCGAAACATTTTTCAAAGAAAATTTATAATATACCGCATGAGGCTCCCCTTTTAAGGGGAGCTGTCAGCCGTAGGCTGACTGAGGGGTACTGAAATTCGGCACGCCCGAACTTCACAGGTACTTGCGGCACCACGCCCGAACTTTACATTTATTATTTTAAATATGCACAGAAAGAAGGATTTTTTATGGAAAAATTTGCTGGAAAATCTATCTATCCGGCTATGGCTATAGGTAAAATAGCTTTCAGCACAAAGGAAAAGCAGCAGGTCAGAAGAACGAAAATCGAAGATGCTGCGGCTGAAATTGCAAGGTATGAAGAGGCAAAGGCTGAGGCAGTAAGCCAGCTTCAGGGTCTTTACGAAAAAGCCCTTAAAGAGGTAGGGGAAGACAACGCAGCGATTTTCGAGGTTCATCAGATGATGCTTGAAGACGACGACTTTAACGACGGCATCAAGGACAAAATTGAAAATCAGCAGGTTAACGCAGAATATGCCGTTGCCGTAACGGGAGACGCAACAGCCGAAATGTTCGCAAATATGGAAGACGAATATTTTAAGGCAAGAGCTGTTGACATAAAGGATATTTCCGAAAGAGTTATAAATATCCTTATGGGAAACACAGGTCTTGACAGCTTAAGCGAACCTTCTATTATAGTAGCGGAAGATTTAGCCCCCAGTGAAACAATTCAGCTTGATAAGGATAAGCTCCTTGCTTTTGTAACAGAACTTGGCTCCGCAAATTCACACACTGCTATTCTTGCAAGAACAATGAACCTTCCTGCCCTTATCGGTGTTAAAATCGACAAGGCATGGAACGGAAAAACAGGTATTGTAGACGGTTATAAGGGTATTATTATTATCGACCCCGACGAAGCTGCTTTAGAGGAATATACGGCAATTCAAAAGAAAGATGCCGAAAAGAAGGAACTTCTTAAAACTCTTAAAGGCAAGAAGTCTGTTTCAAAAAGCGGCAAAAAGGTTAATCTTTATGCCAATATAGGAAAACCGGCTGATTTGGGAACAGTTATAGAGAATGACGCAGAAGGAATAGGTCTTTTCAGAAGTGAATTCCTTTACTTAGGCTCAGACGATTTCCCCACAGAAGAAGAACAGTTTGCGGCTTATAAGAAAGTAGCCGAAACAATGGGCAAGAAGAGAGTTATAATAAGAACCCTTGACTTAGGCGCCGACAAACAGGTTGACTATTTTAATTTGGGTCAGGAGGATAACCCGGCTATGGGTTACAGAGCAATCAGAATTTGTCTTGACAGAACAGATATTTTCAAGACACAGCTGAGAGCCTTACTCGGGGCAAGCGCCTTCGGCAATATTTCAATTATGTATCCTATGATTATCTCATTAGACGAGGTTAAAAAGATTAAGGAAATAGTTGAAGAGGTTAAGGCAGAGCTCAGAGCCGAAAACGTTAAGTTTAATGAAAATATAGAACAGGGTATTATGATCGAAACCCCGGCATCTGTAATTATGAGTGATGTTCTTGCCGAAAATGTTGATTTCTTCAGTATAGGTACAAACGACCTTACACAGTATACACTGGCTATTGACAGGCAGAATTCAAAGCTTGACAATATAAACGACTCTCATCACCCGGCTGTTCTCCGTTCAATTAAGACAGTAGTTGAAAACGCTCACAAGGCAGGAATCTGGGCAGGAATCTGCGGCGAACTCGGTGCAGACACAACTCTTACACAGACATTCCTTGACTACGGTGTAGATGAGCTTTCCGTTTCTCCTTCCTTTGTTCTTCCCGTAAGAAAGGCAATAATCGAATCAGAATAATCAAAACTTTACAAAGACCACACTGTTTTCAAGTTGGAGCAGTGCGGTCTTTTTACATTGAAAGAAAATTTTACTATATACTTGAAGATTTTGTATTTATATGTTATTATAAAATAAGCAGCCGAAAAGGCAGATTTTTTGAAGAAATGTGTTTATAATCGGAAGGAAGGTATAGATATGAAATGTACAAACTGCGGAGCCGAAATCAGCGGCAGTGCCAAATTTTGCACAAACTGTGGAAAGGCTTTTAACGGAGCGCAGTATGAACAGAGAATATGTCCGTCATGCGGAAGAGCTATTGAGTCGGACGACAGCTTTTGTTCATATTGCAGAGTGTCTTTAACGAACAGCGGATATGACAATACAGCCGTAATATATAACAGAGGAGAGGGCAAAAACAAAACAAACAAAACAGCTCCGGTATATCACAAAAATGAGGGGAAAGATACAGTCGGCGATGAAAAGGTTAAAACCGTTATTGCCGTTGTGGGAGCGGCGGTTATTATAATAATTGTTTTGACAGCCGGTCTTGTGTTATCCGCAGGCGAAGGCACAGCCGAAAACAGAATCGGCTTGGGCGGCGCAGAGCAGGAAGAAGATATACAGGAAACAGATTCTTCATTATCGTCTGAAGATACAGACATAAACACTGAAGACGGGTTTGAAGAAGTAATAGAACGAATAAGAGAAGAATACGGCGATATTGTTTATAATATAACAAACGGTGCATATGAAGAAATTGAAATTTCAAGCGGCATAAAGGCCTATTACAGCGAAAACGATTTGAAGGCTGTTATTGTTTCAGCCGGAGCAGACAATTCCGATTATATTAAAACATATTATTACAGCGGCGGAGAGCTTATATGTGCTTATTATGAGGGAGATGCAGCTCAGAGGTTTTATTTTTCCGACGGTGTGCTTTTGCGTCAAAGATATTTTCCCGATACTTCCGACGTACAGAACTATGTTGATTATGACACAAACACAAGCAGCTGGGAGGGTGTTGTGCTTTCGGAATCTCAAGCACTTAAGGAAGACTGGCAGAACGCACTGCTAAATTTAAACAGCAGAAATTTAGCGGAAGAAAGTGAACAAAACGGCAGTTCGGCTCAGGCGGAAGAAAGTCCGGCAGCAGTACCCGACAGCAGCACCGATACTTCTTCGAATTCGGGAAGTTCGCCTTCTGTCTTGGAAATCGAAGACGAAATGGCGGAGCTTATGTATAACTATTGTTCAAACCTGTGCAGAGCAATAAATACAAACAATTACAGCCTTGCCGGCAAATATATTGTCTCGGGCAGCAGTCTTGAAACGTCTCAGAAAAGTCTTGTAAGCAGACTTTATTCCAACGGAACAACGGAAGAACTTGTAAGCTGTAATGTGACAAATGTTGTTTCAGCGGGAACAAACGCATATTATGTTTATGTTACGGAAACAGAAAGAATAAATTATGTTGATAAAGGAACAAAGACAAATACATATAATTGGAAGTATACTGCTGTATATACGGGAGGACAGTGGAAACTTTCAAATATAGAACAGGCATAAAATAACAGGGGAGGATTTATAATTATGAAAGGTCTATTTAAAAAAATAATCTGTATGGGAATGGGCTGTGTTTTTATGACGGGAGCCTGTGTTTCCCTTGTTTTCGGAGGCAAGGTTTATTCCGAAAACAGTGTTGTTAAAGAGCTTAAGGCGCTGGGGGTTATTGCGGAAAGTGAACAGAAGGTCAGATATAAGGTTCCGGCTGTAGAAGGAGAAAAAGTTTCCGTTGATTCCGCTGAAACCTATGGCGGAAAATATGTTGTTGTAACACTTGACGGGCGGCTTGAAAATGCAGACTGCTCAGACATTACCCTTAAGAAATATTCCGACAACTGGTATGAATTAAAGCCGGAACTTTCGGATATAGAGGTTGTAAATAGTTTTACGGTATTAAACGATAAGGGCGCAACGGTTTTTGTTTACGAAATAAATGAGGAAATAGACGGAACAAGGGTTGTTCCCGACAGAACGGGAAGTAATTTTGAAGATTTGGAGGCAGCTGTGGAACTTGCCGATAATTATCTTTCGTGGCAGATGGATCACAGCGGCTGGGACAAGAGTGTTGACGAACAGGCTGCAGAGCGTTGGAATGGTATTGACCCCAAAAACAAATTTTCGGGCTGGTCAAGTGTTGACGGTGAGCCTATAGGAACTATAGACAACAACTCAACCTATACTCAGATGAGACAGATTGCGGCGGTTTACAGAGAAGTTAAGGACGAAAAATATAAGGGAAGCATAGAAAAAGGGCTTGATTTTATATTTAAACTCCAATATCCTACAGGGGGTCTTGCCCAGGTTTACCCCAGAAGAGGAAATTATTCGGATTATGTCACATTTAATGACAATGCAATGATAAACACGCTGATTATGCTTGAAGATATGGAAGAAGGGGTCTATCCCTTCGATTCAGATATAATTTCCGATGAATATAAGGAGAAAATAGAAAACTGCCTCGATAAAGCCACAGATTACATATTAAAGGCTCAAATTGTCTCAAACGGAAAGCTGACTGCGTGGTGCGCTCAGCACGACCCTGTAACCTATGAGCCGAGAGGGGGCAGAGCCTATGAGCTGCCTTCCATAAGCGGTCAGGAGTCAAAGCCCGTTATTAAATTTTTAATGAACAGAAAGGAACAGACCGAAGAAATCAAAAATGCCGTAGAATGTGCAATACAGTGGTATAAGGATTCTGAGGTTAAGGGTTATAAATATGTAAAGAAAGACCCCGACAATGTTTATTTTGTCGAAGATCCCGACTCGAGTATGTGGCACAGATTTTATGAGGTTGATATAAACAGAGCTATTTTCTGTGACAGAGACGGAGTTATTAAATATGACATTATGGAAGTAGGGGAAGAAAGACGAAACGGCTATACATGGGCAGGAGCATGGGGAAAGGATATTATTGAAATATATGATACAATAGGATATTATCCCAACAGAATAGAAGCCGTTGTAACGGGAACAAACTCAAAAACAGCCGACGGAAAAACCCTTTCAGAGGGCAGTCAGACTTCAGCTGAAGGGGAGCTTGGCTGATAATATACATTTAAAAGAATAATTTTGCTTAAAATATGCCCTCAAATTTCGGCTTTGGGAGCATATTTGAGTTAAGGAGCTGTTATACAG
>JAJQBF010000199.1 GCA_021203425.1 Clostridiales bacterium
GGAGAACCTTACTATTTTTTTATTTGTGTTACCTCTCTATTGTACCTCAACAAAGACATAATTATTTTTATTATTCCGCCGCTTTCATAGTTGTTATTCTTATGTTTTTTACATCTATTCCTGTTTTGCGTTTTACAATATCCTGAATTTGTGCCGTTTCGGCGCTTGTAAGTTCACTTTTCGAAACGACAACATCTACAGTGTCATCATCAATTCTTACATAAACCTCTTTAAACCCCTTTGCCTCAATCATAGATTCAGCTGCGGTTTCTTTTTCGATTCTTTTTTGGAGTTCAAGCATATCGTCGGCACACTCTTCCTTTTTTGCCGTATCTATGTTTTCATCGGACAGCATTTCCGTCAAAATTTCCTTTTGTTTTGCCCGTGACTGCTCCCTTTCGAGCTTTGCCTGTATAAAATATGATGAATCACTTGATGTATTTACAAAAACGGCTTTTCCGGCCTCTGCGTCGGCAGCGGCCTCCTCTGAGTTTTCAGCGGTTTCCGCTGAATTTCCGGCGGCATTTGTATCCGCCGAGGCGGAAACCGCCGTATCACTGTCAGACTCTATAGCCACATCATCGTCATAATATATATCTCCGCTTGCCTCAAGCTCATCATAAGAAACATCTACAAGCTCGCCGTTTTCGTTAAACATAAGTTCCTGAGGTTCAAGACTTGAATTGTCTATATAGTTTAAATATCCGGCGACTGCTACCATTGCCGCAAGAGCGGTAATAATTATTTGATTCTTTTTTAAAATAAACATTTAATTCCCTCCCATTTTTAAAACTTCTATTTTGTTTGCATCTATACCGAAAAGTGCGCAGCAGGCACTTATTAAAGAGCTTTTTACTTCAACCGCCCCTCCTCCTCCACAGGTTATAAGTATACCCTCGACTTCGGGGTAGCTCTTATTAATAATATATGGCTGATCTTCTCCGGTTAGAAGCGTTTTATATTCTTCTTTTTCCGAATTTCCCGATGTTCCGCCGTCTGATTTTTCCCTTGTTATGTCTTCCGCAAGACTGCTTTTGCCGTCGTTTTTAAGTGTTATCATAATTTCTATATTTCCTACCCCCGAAACCTGCCCGAGAATTTTTTCAAGTTCATCTTCGAGAGCGGCTTTGTAATCTGCGTCATTTTCCGGTGTATTCTCCGAAACAACAGCCGTATCTGCCGGTTTATCGTTATTTTTATCATCAAACATACCCCCTATTAAAATAAGTCCGATTCCGACGGCAAGGGCGGTAAAAATATTTATGAATGTTTTATTGTCTTTTTCGGCAAACAGCTTTTTAAAAAATCCATTTTTTTTCACTCCCCGAAAATTATATTTTCTTCACCTATGCCGCAAAGCCCGGCAATAAGCCTTTTAAGCTCCGATGTATCTTTTAAAGCTTTTCCCTTGATGTAAACAGCCGAAATATTAAAATATTCATCAATTTCAACTTCTGTTTCGGCTCCGTCTATATAACCTTTGCAAAGCTCTGAAATTCTCTTTTCAAAAGTTTTTCCATACTTGTCTGTTACAATATCTCGGCTTTTTTCGCTGTCAGCTCCGAACAGCTCCGCCCCTACGGAGGCTCCGTTTTTAATAACATAGTCTTCAAGACGGGGCAAATCGGTTTTTATAAATGTGCTTAAGGGATTTAGCATAACAACCGTAAATATAAGCCCCAAAAACAAATTTACATAATCTCTGAAACTGTTTTGGGGAATAAGCAGCCTTACAACAGAGGAAAATATCATAAAACAGCCTATGTTTCTTATGTAGTTATAAATTCCTTCCATTGTAATCACCCTATCGTTAAAGCCGTAAAAATAAGTGCCGAATAAACAAATATGCTGCAAATTACGAACATAATACTGAATATAAGCAGGGTTAAGTCACCCAGACTGTCTAAAAGCTCAACAACTCTTTTGTCACAGACAGGCTCGATTAATCCGGCGGTAATTTTAAAGGCAAAGCCGGCAAGCAGAGCCTTGACGCCGGGCAAAAGGGCATATATAAGAAGAAGTATAATAAAAACAATTCCGGCACCGCTTTTAATTGAATTTACAATAACAAAACCCGTGCCTATACTTCCTTTTATAATATCCCCTGCCACAGGCACCATACCCACGATGTTTTCCATACCTCTTTTTAAGGCGTTTTCCCCCAAAGAGGAGCTGATACGGCAAAGACCTGTAATGAGAGCAAAACCGAAAGCCGCTGTTCTTGTGCCGTATTTAACAATTGTCTTTAAAACATTAAACAGCTTTTCGATCATACCTTCTTCCGAGATATAATTTACAATACAAATAACGGCTGAAAGTTTCATAAGAGGGACAACAAAGGTTCTGATTCCGTCTACAGCAAGAACCGACCCTACTGACACTGCACTGCCGTAAGACACAGCCTGAGCCGGTCTGCCGACGGCTGTAATCAGCGTGAGCATCAAGGGCAGACTGCCTGTTACAATATTTGTTATACCCTCGGAATAGCTTTCCAAAAGACTGACAACGGGCAGATATGTTCCCATAGCCATTCCGGCAATGAGCATATAATAAACCGTAAAGCCTGTTTCGGCAGTTTCCTTATCGGCAAAGCCGGCTGTTAAATTTTTAAACAGTCCTCCTAAAACAGCCGTTCCGAGTAAAATTCTCAAACCCTTCAGAGCATCAAGCCCTTCTCCCAAAAGCCGTGACACAATAAGTCTGCCTATGTGCTTTAAAAGACCTTCGCTGTCGCCTGCGGCGGTTTGATATACCAAAGATTTGAAGTCAACGGAAATTCCTGTGTTTTCTTCAAATATATCGGAAATATCGGCAAAATCATAATTCGATAATTTGCCGTCAAGGTCGGCTGCGAAAACTTTAACCGTTGTCATCAGACAAATAATAATAACAAAAGCGATTTTTTTCATATGCATATAGCTCCTCTAAGGCATCAGCTCCCCAAGCATATCCAAAAGCCCTGTTATAACGGGAAGTGAAACTACAAGTATGATTATCTTTCCTCCAAGCTCTATTTTGTCCCCTATGGAGCTTTCGCCGAAATCTCTGCAAAGCTTTCCCCCAAAGGAAGAAATATAAGCTACAGCTATGACTTTTAATATCAGTTTTACATAGCTGCTTTCCGTACTGAGCATATTGTCAATTCTGCTGAGAAGGCTGACGACGGTTTCAAGCTTAGGCAAAACAAAGCTTAAAATTAATACGCTTGTAACAACGGTAATCACTGCGGCGATTTGAGGGCAGTCTTTTTTACCGTTATTGAAAGAACAGCCCCTATAAGTCCCACTGCTGTAATTTTATATATATCCATAGGCGATTATAAATTAAAGATGGTTTCCATAGCCGAAAACAAATCGCTTATGCATTGTATGAGCCAAAACAGAACAACCACAAGCCCTGCCAGCGTTGTCATCATAGCCTGTTCTTCTCTTCCGGCTCTTATTAAAACCTGATTCAAAACCGCCACAAGTATGCCTGTGGCGGCGATTCTGAAAACAATCTGTATGTCCATTTGACCCCTCCTCATAAAAGTATAACAACTGCCAAAAGTCCGGTTAAAACAGAGGCACTTCTGCAAAACCGCCTTGTTTCGGAAAAGTTTACATTTAACTCTTTTACCTTGCTCTCAATATAGCTTACCAAAAGCTCAATTCCTTTGTCTTGCTTTTCAATATCCAAATATTCCGTTATTTTTCCGAAAGGATAAAGCATTTCAATATCTTCCGCCTTTAAATAGGTTTTGTCATAATTATAGGTTAAAGCCCTTATCCATGCCTTTTCTACGCTTTCACCGTTTTTCAGTCTGTCTGAAAATTCTTTAAAAATACTGCGGACAGGCTCCCTGAGTCTTTCGGCTGTTTTTTCGGCGGAGACTCCGGCAGGGGCTAAATTAAACTCAATATCTCCCCGAAAGAAACCTATGCCCAGTCTTATTTCCGTAAGCTGATCGCTGCGAAGTGCCTTGCGGCAGGCAAAATATTCTCCCAAAGCCCAAAAGCAGATTTCGATTAAAGCCGCACCGGCTATTTTAAATATGCTGAATATATATATCCTTTATCAGCCCCTTTCCCTTTATGTTTTCAAGAACCACAATGCATTTGAACAACTCGCCGAAACCCTTTAAATCACTGCTTTCTCCGTGAAGAGTGGAAATTATTCCCACTCCCGTATAAGAGGCATTAATAACAGCCTGCCTGTCTGTTTCTCCCCCAAGTTCATCTACGGCTATAATATCCGGCGCCAGCCCCCGAACAAGGGTTTCTATTCCTTCGGCTTTGGGAAAGCCCTCCAAAACATCGGTTCTAATTCCTAAATCGCCGAAACAGTTAAGCTCTCCCCGTTCGTCGCAAACCCCGACGGTAAAGCCGCCGCCACTTAAACATCTCACAGTGTCTCTCAGCAGGGTAGTCTTGCCGCAGCCGGGAGGGGAAACTATAACCGTATTTTTAAAACCGTTTTCATATATATTCATAAGCCTTTCGGAACACCCTCTGACGTCACAGGGTACACGAATGTTAAGGGAGCTGTAATCTCTTATGGTTTTTATTTCACCCTTTTCAATAACCGCTCTGCCGCATATTCCCACACGAAAACCGCCCTTAAGTGTTATAAAGCCCCTTCTTATTTCCTCTCTGAAGGCATAGGGAGAATACTCCGACATTTTTGAAACCGTTTTTTCCAAATCGGCTTTGTTTAAAACGGTTTTTAAAATTATTTCCTTTTCGGCATATTTAAGTATAACGGGCTTGTCCGCTCTTATTCTTATTTCATTAAGCCCCTTTAAGTCGTGGGATAAAATTTCATTTTTAAGACCGGCGGTTAAATATCTTTCCGCAGTTTCGTTTATTTTCATTTGTTCATCACCTCATCTCATAATTTAACCTATGCTTTTCCTGTTTTTATTATTCCGTATATTTAATTCTTGTTTTGGGAATATTTTAAGGGCAAGTCAAATAGAATTATAAAAACTGCAGGTGATGAAAATGAATAATTATAATGAAAGAACGGGAAGAAGACCATATGCCGAAGGCTCCTGTCTGCGCAGCCGATACAGACAGGATTTTGCGGAAAAGAAGGACAGAAACAGCTTTATGATAAGGTTTAACATATGTTTAACTGTGATTGCCGCTGTTTTTCTTCTTTCAAGGCTGAATACAGAAGCAGCAAATAAAATAACCGAAAAGGCTGAAAGTATAATTTCGGAACAGACCTCATTTTCCGACATAAAGGATAAGGCGGCGGAGGTTTTTATGCCGGCTGTTTCGGATAAAAACTCCGGTGAGGTTTTCTCTGATTCCGACTCCGATGTAGAACAAAGCATAATTGAAAAAACGGAGCAGGACAGGGAACTTGAGGAACAGCTAAAAAACAAATAAGCACCGTTCGTATAGAGCTTACGGACGGTGCTGAAAATGACTGGATTTTTCCCGTAAAAGACGGAACGCTGTCCGACTTTTTCGGCGAAAGGACAAGCCTCATAACAGGCAAAACAGAACTTCACAACGGCATAGACATAGCCGTTCCCACAGGGACAGAAGTTATGGCGGTTTCTTCGGGAACAATAACCGCAGCCGGAAATTCTTCAAGCTATGGTTTATATATAAAGGAAACAACAGATGAAGGCTATACTCTTCTCTATGCTCACCTTTCCGAGCATATTGCGTCTGAGGGGCAGAAGGTTGAAAAAGGCGATGTAATAGCGCTTTCCGGTATGACCGGCTGGGCAACGGGCCCTCACCTTCACTTTACCGCCGAAAAAGACGGACAGGCTTTTGACCCCTTAACCTTATATAATGATATGATATCACAATGATTAAATAAACCCCCTTATGTACTGTGCTGTATACCGCCGTACATAAGGGAGTTCACAATCAGTTATTCCATATAAGTTTGATAATAATCTTCTACTGCCATTTCGAGATAATCAGTAACTTCTTCGTCATATATGGCATAAATATAGTCATCTAAAAGCTGATAATAATAGGCGCTTTCGGAAAATTCTTTATATTCCTCTTCGGAGTAATCATTATAATTTTCTATCATATCCATCATTTGGTTCATCAACTTTGACAAATCCGAAACGTATTTTGCAAATTCCGTATATTCACTGCTTACACTTATTGTTCCGACGGATTCATTATCGAGAATTGTGTTGTAAAGATATTCTACACAGCTGTTGATACTTTCTTCCATAGTAAGCTCGTCATCAACCGATATAACTTCAGAATAATCACCTGATATAAAATTTTTTATTACTCCGGTTATAAGCGGATTGTCTGCATTTTCATAAAGCCCCTCAAAAAGAAGTCTTGAAATTTCCTTTTCAGTTTCGTCTTCTTCCGAATAGGCATAGCTTTCATAAAAGTCAAAATAGCTGATGCCGTCTTCGTCCGGCTCGAACTCTTCGGGTTCATCATACTTGCTGTAATCCGGGTCATCTCCGTAATGTTCCTTACACAGTTCGGCAAGTTCTTCATATCCTTTTGTGTCGGACATTTTTTCAATCTGGTAAATATCCATATCGGAAAAGACATAGACAATAGGAAAAGGTTCTCCGGCATATTCTATATTTTGAAGGTATGAGTCGGAGATAATACTTATTTGACCGACGTCTTCGTCATAATATACGGTTCCGTCTAATATTTCAATAAGCTCTTTTACGGGAGCCATATTATAGCCCTCTTTTATAACAGGGGTTTGGCTTAAAATACCCATTTTGTCTTCCCCTGTATCGTCAAAGAGAGAGACAACTCCGTAGCTTGCGTTATCGATAACATAAGAATAGGCGCCATTATCAATATTAAGGCTGAATCTGCCGTCGGGGGTTTCAAGAATAAGGAGTTTTCCTGAGGACGTGCTTTTAAAGCTGAGTTCTCTGTTTAAATATGCCTCAAGAACATTTCTTAAAGGAACGTAAACCTCTCCGTCTATTATTTCCGGTTCAACGGGAAAATCTATTTTTTCATAATCTACATAAACTTCGGGAACGGTTTCAAAGCCGTAAACCGAAACTGACCACGAAACGGAAACCAAAGCTATGCACAAACACACAAATCTTTTCATAATTATACCCTCTCCCCTTATTTATAATATGCCTGAACGACATCATCGCCGTAGTAATAATAAATCCAGTTATCACCGAAATTATTTTTATATATTTCTTTAAGCCATTCCTCATATTCTTCATCACTTTCAGAGTCTTCATTTTCGGGAGAATATTCGGCAAGCAGGTCTAAAAGAGTAAGTTCAAAATCTTCATTGTTTTTATAAAGCCTGTCAAGATAAAGCTCAATATGTACGGAATAAAGCCCTGTCAGGTAAGCAGTCATATTGTCCGTGAAAGGCCAGCAGTATGTCAAAAAGCTGTATCCGTTAAATATTTCGTCTACATATTCATTAAGTTTTATATCGGGATAATAATTCATATAAAGGTTATCTATTTTTGAAATTATATATCTGATATAAGGCTCTGCCGTACTGTTTGAGGAAATATTTTCCGTGTTATTTCCGCAGACAAATTCAAACAGGTTTTTAAGACTTTCCTCTGTTGTTAAGCTTTCGTCTGTAACTATATATTCCGAATAATCATTGTTAAAAAAGGCTGTTATAAGATTGGGAAGATATTCGGCATATTCCTCATTAAGACAGTATTCGTTAAAATATCTCATTTCATAATAACAAAACTCTCTTAAACAAATATAATGTTCTTCTGAATAGTCGGAGTCATCTTCAAAGGCAAGAATTTTTTCTGCCAGCTCCTTATAATATTCAAAGCCTTCGTCAGAGGTAAGAGCCGATGAAATTTCCGTGTTATAGTTTGTGTTCAGAAGTACAATAGGGTATGGAAGACCTTCATAATCTATATAGCTGTTGTAAAGCTCGGAATGTATCGAAATAAGACCTTCTTCGCCGGCATATTCTATATTTCCGTTTAATATCTCTATAATTTCTCTTACAGGCAGCATTGTTCTTCCGTTTTTAACATAGGGCTTGTTGGTTAAAACACCTATTTTGTTATAGTTTGAATATTTGTCAAGAAACATATAATTGCCCTTGTCAATGTCAAGAGAAAAACGACCTTCACCAGTATAGGCAGTTAAAATTCTTCCGTTTCTGCCTGTTTTATAATCAACGTCTTTTCGTGTAAAGGCCTCGAGTACACTTCTTATGGGAACATAGGCAACACCGTCTGTAATGTCGGGCTCAGTATCAAACTCCAGTTCACGTCCGTCACAGATAACCTTTACGGAACTGTTTATATATTCGAATTCTGTTTCTTCATCTGTTTCGGATATATCTGTATTTTCCTGTATGTCTTTATAAATATCCTCGCTGCAAAAAACCCCGATAGTAAAAAGCCCCATCGCTATAGCCAAAACACCGCAAAATAATACTGCTTTTTTCATAACATACCTCTTTTCGTTTTATGTATAAAACAATTATATAACCATTGCCCCGAAAATTCAATATGTTAATTTTAAAAAATCAGCTTTTTAATTTTCTTTAATATTTCAGCTGTGTTCTGTTATCGGCTCTGTTGTAAGCTGTTGGACTGAACTGCTGTGTTTTTCCTCATATTTTTCTTTCAGTTCTATGTGAAAAATATCCGGAATACCCCTGTATTTTTCGTTCCGGGGTTTTTGCTTTCCGAAATAGTGTATTATAACGGTTTTTCTCTTACCCGGTTATTAAAAGAGCCCTGACGGGCTCTTGCGTGTTGGTTTTAATCTTTCTGGCTTTTATCTATACGCCTGATTGCATTTTCAATAACTTTTTTGGCTCTTTCATCGTTATTTGTTTCAAGCAAAGCCAGCAGTGATTCCAGTAAGATGCATAATTCTTGGCTTGACATTATAACTCACCTCCGGAGTTGGTTTACTCTGCGTTTTCTGTAATATTATTGTAACAGATTTTAAATGAGCCGGCAATATCTTTCGTTTAAAAATTATGACAAGGTGTCTTGAGAATCATAAACTTACAATTTATAATTCCGATTGATGTCAAAATCGGGGTTGACACAAGGGCTTTATTCGGGTATAATTTTAAATGTTATAAAAGAATTTTCGAAATTTAGGGGTAAAGGAATCCTTCGGGAGCTCTTTACCCTTTTATACTATTAAGGAGGCCGCTGTTATGGATAAAATTAAAATGGTAACACCGATCGTTGAGATGGACGGAGATGAAATGACCAGAATACTCTGGAAATGGATCAAGGATATTCTTATTGTTCCTTATGTAGATCTTAAAACAGAGTATTATGATTTGGGACTTGTTAAGAGAAATGAAACCGACGACAAAATAACCGTTGAGAGTGCGGAGGCAACTAAAAAATACGGTATTGCCGTTAAATGCGCTACTATTACTCCCAATGCGGCAAGAATGCCCGAATATAATTTAAAAGAAATGTGGAAGTCACCAAACGGCACAATAAGAGCCATTTTGGACGGCACTGTTTTCAGAACTCCTATTCTTGTTAAAGGAATAACCCCTTACATACCTACTTGGACTCAGCCTATAACCATTGCAAGACACGCTTACGGCGATGTTTATAAAAATGTAGAAATGAGAGTGGAAGGCGGAGGAAAGGCAGAACTTGTTGTAACCGGCAAGGACGGAAAGGAAACAAGAGAGACAATTTTTGACTTTGAAGGCGACGGCATAATTCAGGGACTTCATAATATCGACAAAAGTATAGAGGGCTTTGCCAGAAGCTGTTTTAATTTTGCAATAGATACAAAACAGGATTTATGGTTTGCCACTAAGGATACGATTTCAAAGAAATATGATCACCGCTTTAAGGATATTTTTGCCAAAATATTCGAAAATGAATATAAGGATAAATTCGACAGCCTCGGGATAGAATATTTCTATACACTTATAGATGACGCCGTTGCAAGGGTTATAAGGTCGAAAGGCGGTTATATTTGGGCTTGTAAGAACTATGACGGCGATGCTATGTCGGATATGGTTTCGACGGCTTTCGGTTCACTGGCTATGATGACCTCCGTTTTGGTTTCTCCTGACGGAAAATATGAATATGAGGCGGCTCACGGAACAGTTCAAAGACATTATTACAAATATTTAAAGGGTGAAGAAACTTCTACAAACTCTGTGGCAACGATTTTTGCTTGGAGCGGCGCTTTCAGAAAGAGGGGCGAGCTTGACGGTCTTGAAGACCTTGTTAAATATGCCGATGCTCTTGAAAAGGCTACAATAGACACAATAGAAAGCGGAATTATGACGAGAGACTTATATCTTCTTTCAAGTCTGCCCAATAAGCAGAAGGTAAACAGCCGGGAATTTCTTGAGGCTATAGCCGAAAGACTTGCAGAGGAACTTGCTTAAAAGACTTTTTGTCATATCGTAGAAAGGCAGCTTATATTCATTATGAAGAAAAGGACGGAATCGGCTTTGATTATATGATATATGAGCTGCTTTTTTGAGTAGAAAAAGTCCTAAAAAATAATCAGAAAAAAATTCAAAAAAATTTAAAAAACGCTTGACAAAGTTTTGAAAGTGTGGTATTATAATTTAGCTGTCGCAAG